>JANMWG010000209.1:0-19157 GCA_031393885.1 Betaproteobacteria bacterium
ATCAGGACGGCTGGCAGGTGCACTACCTGTCATTCGCCAGCGTCGGCGGCGTCCTGCTGCCGGACAAGCTCGATTTCGAGGAGCCCGGCCTCAAGGTGAAGCTGATCGTTTCGCGCTGGGACGTGCCACCGGAATCCTGAACATGGGTCCGGTCCTCCACCTGGCGCCGGCCAAGCTCAACCTGTTTCTCCACGTCGTGGGGCGCCGCGCGGACGGCTATCACGAGCTGCAGACCGTGTTCCGGTTCGTCGACCATGGCGACAGGCTGGCCTTCGAGCCGCGTGCCGATGGCGTCGTGCGGCGGGTGACCGATGTCGCCGGCGTGAGGCATGACGACGATCTGGTGGTGCGAGCCGCGCACTTGCTGCGCCAGGTGACCGGTACCTCGCAGGGCGCCGATATCGTTGTGGACAAGCGGCTGCCGCTGGGCGGCGGCCTGGGAGGTGGCAGTTCCGACGCTGCCACGACCCTGATGGCGCTCAACGCGTTGTGGAAGACCGGCCTCGATCGCCAGGCGCTGCAGACGCTCGGTCTGCGGTTGGGCGCGGACGTGCCGGTGTTCGTGTTCGGCCGCAGCGCCTGGGCCGAAGGCGTCGGGGAGCGGCTTCAGCCGATCGAGCTGCCGCCGGCGTGGTACACGGTACTCATCCCGCCCGTTGCCGTGTCGACCGCGGCCATCTTCGGCCGTCCGGAATTGACACGAAATGGTGATCGCATCAAACTGACGGCCTTTTCAACGGGTTGCGGACGAAATGACCTTGAGTCGGTGGTCTGCGCCCTGTACCCGGAGGTGGCCGAATTTCTCGGCTGGCTGTCCCGATTCGGGGCCGCCCGCATGACGGGGTCCGGAGCCTGCGTGTTCTGCCCATTCGACAATGCCGACACCGCCGAGCGCGTTTTCGCGTCGCGGCCTCGGCATTGGAACGGCTTCGTCGCGAGAGGTCTCGATCGGCATCCCTTGTACGATGTGGTCGGGAACTGAAGTTTCATTGGGGAGTCGCCAAGTTGGTTAAGGCACCGGATTTTGATTCCGGCATTCGAAGGTTCGAATCCTTCCTCCCCAGCCAACAGGCGTCGTGCCGGGGGTGTGCCCCGCGGCGCGGCTCGAGGGCAAAGCCGCAATGCAACGACATCGTGGCGAGCCACATGGCAGCACCGGACCGGTAAAGCGCTCTCGATTCTTCATGGATGCACTTCACTCCAACGCCGCCCATTTCCAGGCGCGCCGCTCGCGGCAGGCGCACGACAGCCTCATGGTGTTCACCGGCAACGCGAATCCGCGTCTGGCCGAAGAAACCTGCAAGCACCTCAACATCACGCTGGGCCGCGTCACGGTCGGTCGCTTCAGCGACGGCGAGGTCATGGTCGAACTGCTCGAGAACGTCCGCGGCAAGGATGTCTTCGTGCTCCAGTCCACCTGCCAGCCCAACAACGACACCCTGATGGAAGTGATGCTCATGGTCGATGCGTTGCGGCGCTCGTCCGCGGGCCGCATCACCGCCGCCATCCCGTACCTCGGCTACTCCCGGCAAGACCGGCGGCCGCGTTCGGCGCGCGTCGCCATCAGCGCCAAGGTCGTGGCCAACATGCTCCAGGCGGTCGGCGTCGATCGGCTGCTGACGGTCGATCTCCACGCCGACCAGATCCAGGGGTTCTTCGACATCCCGGTCGACAACGTCTACGCCGCGCCCATCCTGCTGGGTGACATCTGGAAGCACGGCTACCAGAATCTGGTGGTGGTCTCGCCCGACGTCGGTGGCGTGGTGCGTGCGCGGGCGCTAGCGAAGCGCCTCGAATCCGACCTCGCCATCATCGACAAGCGGCGCCCGCGGCCGAACGTGGCAACGGTCATGAACATCATCGGCGACGTCGCCGGCCGCGCCTGCGTCATCATGGACGACATGGTCGACACCGCCAATACGCTTTGCGAAGCCGCCGCCGCGCTCAAGGAAAAAGGCGCCGAACGCGTCATGGCCTACTGCACCCATCCGGTGCTGTCCGGCAAGGCGGTCGAACGCATCGAAAGCTCGGCACTCGACGAACTGGTGGTCACCGACACCATCCCGCTGCGCGAGGAAGCCCGGCAGTCGTCGCGCATCCGGCAACTGCCGATCGCCAGTCTGCTCGCCGAGACCATGCTCAGAATCAGCAACGAAGACTCCGTGTCTTCGCTGTTCATGGAATAGGCCGCGAGGCCTGTTCTCACAAGGGTGAAGCGGCGCGAGCCGCTTCGACGACGGACGACGTCCACTGGTCGCGGTGGCCGTCTGACAAAGGAGAAGCAACATGCAAATCGAAATTACCGCCATGGCGCGGGCGCTGCAGGGAACGGGTGCGAGCCGCCGCCTGCGCAACACCGGCCGTACGCCGGGCATCATCTACGGTGGCAGCAAGCCGGCTGAAGCCATCGAGATCGACCACAACGCGCTGTCGCGTCATCTCAAGCTCGAGGCTTTCCATGCCTCGATCCTGTCGGTGAAGCTCGGTACCGACACCCAGCAGGTGCTGCTGCGTGACGTGCAGATGCATCCGTGGAAACCGATGGTGCTGCACGTCGACTTCCAGCGCGTGGCCGCCAACGAGAAGATCCACATGAAGGTGCCGCTGCACTTCGCCAACGCCGAACTGGCGCCTGGGGTCAAGCTCGGCCACGGCATCATCAGCCATGTGCTCAACGAGATCGAGATCACCTGCGTCCCGGGTGATCTTCCCGAGTTCATCATGGTCGATCTGTCCACCATCGAGATCGGTGCCTCGGTGCACCTGGCCGATCTGAAGATGCCCACGGGCGTCGAATCGGTCCAGTTGAAGCGTGGCGACAACCAGGTGGTTGCCACCATCCAGGTGCCGCGTGCCGAAGTCGCGAAGGAAGAGGTCGTCGCGGCGCCGGCTGCCGCCGCTGTTCCCGCCACGGCGCAGAAAGAGAAAGACGCGCCGCCGGCCGCAAAGAAGTAGCGTCAACCGCAACAGGCTGCAACCCGGGGCCCGCGTTGCGACGCGGGCCCCGTTGTTTTTGCCACCGGCCTTCACGCCCCCATTCGCATGAAACTCATCGTCGGTCTCGGCAATCCCGGACGCGAATACGAGGCCACGCGCCACAACGCGGGCTTCTGGTGGCTCGACCAGCTTGCGCGGCAGCAGGGCGTGACGTTGCGCATGGAAGCGCGTTTTCATGGCTTGGTTGCGCGCATCGCCGGGCAGGAGTGCTGGCTGCTCGAGCCGACCACCTTCATGAACGCGAGCGGTCGTGCGGTCGCTGCACTGGCGCACTTCTATCGCGTGTTGCCGCACCAGATTCTGGTGGTGCATGACGAACTCGATCTGCCGCCCGGGGGCGCCAAACTCAAGCGTGGTGGCGGTGCTGCCGGCCACAACGGGCTGAAAGACATCATCGCCACTCTCGGCCAGGATTTCTGGCGCCTGCGCCTGGGGATCGGCCACCCCGGCGATCGCGCGCAGGTCATCCACTACGTGCTCGAGCGCCCGCGCAAGGAAGAGCAGGCGGCCATCGACGACGCCATCGATCGCAGCCTCGGGATCTGGCCGATGCTGGCCGATGGCCGCACCGAGGAAGCGATGCACAAGCTGCACACCAAGGCCTGAGGTGACACCCACCCCCAGGCTCCGCTGCGCTTCGCCTCCCCCCTCAACGGGGGCCAGGCCCGCGGGAGTGAGGCTGGACGCGGACAGTCCCTGCGGACCGTCCGTCGCCTGCCGAACGATAGCGGCCTCCGGACGCTGGCACCCCGCAGGCCCTGACGCGCCAGCTACTATCCTCCTCATTCACCGTCCCACACGGATTCAACCACCATGTCCCTCAAGTGCGGAATCGTCGGTCTCCCCAACGTCGGCAAGTCGACGCTGTTCAACGCCCTCACCAAGGCCGGCATCGCCGCCGAGAACTATCCGTTCTGCACCATCGAACCGAATGTCGGCATCGTCGAGGTGCCCGATCCGCGGCTGGCGAAGCTGGTGGCGATCGCCAATCCGCAGAAGGTGATCCCGGCGGTGGTCGAGTTCGTCGACATCGCCGGTCTGGTGGCCGGCGCCTCGAAAGGCGAGGGCCTGGGCAACAAGTTTCTCGCCAACATCCGCGAGACCGATGCGATCGCGCATGTGGTGCGCTGTTTCGAAGACTCCAACGTGGTACACGTGGCGGGCAAGGTCGATCCGGTGTCCGACATCGAGGTCATCAACACCGAGCTTGCGCTGTGCGACCTCGCCACGGTCGAGAAGCAGCACGCGAAATACGCCAAGGTCGCCAAGACCGGTGGCGACAAGGAGGCTGCGCGGCTGGTCGCCGTGCTCGAGCGCCTGCTGCCGGTGCTCGACCAGGCCCGGCCGGCACGCACGGTCGACCTGTCGAAGGAAGAACTTGCGGTGGTGAAGCCGTTGTTCCTGCTCACCATGAAACCCTCCATGTTCGTTGCCAACGTGGCCGAGGGCGGGTTCGAGAACAACCCGATGCTGGATCGCGTGCGCGCGCATGCCGCGACCGAAGGCGCGCCCGTGGTCGCTATCACCGCGTCGATGGAATCGCAGATCGCCGAACTCTCCGATGAAGACAAGGCGGTGTTCCTCGCTGACCTCGGCCTTGCCGAACCCGGGCTCGATCGCCTGATCCGTGTCGGCTACAACCTGCTGGGCTTGCAGACCTACTTCACCGTCGGCCCCAAGGAAGTGCGCGCCTGGACCATCCACAAGGGCGACACCGCGCCGCAGGCCGCCGGCGTGATCCACACCGACTTCGAGCACGGTTTCATCCGCGCCGAAGTGATCGCGTTCGACGACTATGTCGCGCTCAAGGGCGAACACGGCGCCAAGGAGCACGGCAAAATGCGGCTGGAGGGCAAGGAGTACATCGTCAAGGACGGCGACGTGATGCATTTCAGGTTCAACGTCTGAAAGACCACTCTTGCCGCCTGTTATCGGAAACGCGGAACCACGGCACTACTTATACTCCCCCTGCCAGCGCCCTCCTGAGCGCCACGTCATGTCCAGCCAACTGCTGAGGCTTGCGCGATGACCATCGCAGCGACCGATAGCGTAGTGCCCGAACGGCCGTATCCCAACGCGCCGATTATCGAGGCGGTCATTGACCTCCATATTGAGTATCCTGCGGCTGACGCAATCGAAACACTGAGGAAGTTCGCGGAGACGATTTCGCCAAGCTTCCCTCGCATGGAGCCGCTCCACGAAATCAGAGTGCAAATCGACGGCGAACTCGATGGCCAAGCCAGTAAAACCACGCACGCTCAGCAGACTGGTTGGCGCCTCTTCAATGCCGACGGTGACCGAATCCTGGTACTGCAGCGTGTGGCATTCACATACAGTCACTCTGCGCCATATACGCGGTGGGAGATATTTGGTGCAGAGTGTGAGCAACTGTGGCGCCGGTTCGTCGATCTGTGCAAACCGATCCGTGTCACTCGGTTAGCCGCCCGAAATATCAATTTGCTGAAGCTCCCAGCTGGTCAAATTGATTTAACCGACTACCTCAACATAGGCCCAGAGCTTCCGGACTCGCTTGGAGTGGTAAATGGCGTGGTGCTTCAGGTTCAAATTCCTCAGCCTTCGGTTAGTTTGCGCGGACATTCCACTGTCACTCTTGCCTCACAGCAAAGCAACGCGACCGATCATCAGCCGATGATTCTTGACATAGATATGTTCGAAGAGGGTGATTGGAGCCCTGCTGACCCAGTGATGTGGCAGCAACTGGAACGATTGCGACATAGAAAAAACGATATCTTTGAAGCTTGCGTTACCGACAAGACGAGGAGGCTATTCGCATGATGTATCAAGCTATCCAGAATAGACCGTCACTGTCATCGACTGTTAGGCTGTTTTCCAATCCGGATGGCTACCCCAAGCTCGATCAGCTGGTTTGCGATGCCTATAGACCGTTAGTTCGTGCTAATGCCTCTCAGGTACGCGATATTGTGCGCGGTTTGAAAAATAGAGGGTGGAACTGGGACGAACGAGGCAGTGCCGCAGGTAGTCCACTTGCGATCGATCGAGCAGTAGTTTTGCTTGATGCTCATGTGTTTCAGGTTTTGGGAGCGAGAAACCTTGCATGGAACGAGCCGCATGTGAGCCTAAACGAGGATGGCGATGTAGTATTCGAGTGGTGGAATGGGGAGAAGAAACTGACCCTCTACGTGGGCGAGAAAGTTACTGAGTACTTGAGTAGTTGGGGGCCCGATATCGACCAACAGATGTATGCCGGTGAACTCAACGGGAACCTGCTGCAGCTATGGCAGTGGTTTCTCTTACCCGCTGAACAATGATCGAGGAGGGACTTCATGGCGATGAACTGCTCTACCGGAGCATTCTTCCTGGAGATGTTGTGGTCCAACCATCGGGTTGGCGGCTTCGCAGCACTGCGTTCAATGATCGGAACAAAAAGCCGTCCGTAAATCGGGCTTGCATTAGCCCAGATCCTCGCGATACCCGCCGCAGCAGTTCCGATGGTGTCGTCGCACTGGTCACCCAAGAAGTGCGTACAGATGTGCGAGTTTTCGTGGATCCAAATGCCCCGGCGAATAAGCGTACAGAATACAAGGTGGATGTCTTTGCGCGTCCGATCTTGTCCGGAAATCCGGACGGAGAACAAGAAAACCTTGCGCACGCTCAAATTGAGACCGAGCCAGAATATGTAAGCAAGGAGCATTTCAACAAACTAAAGAGGTAAATTCCTCGCTCCGCAGCGAGCGATTGTCCGCCACTGAACGCCGGCGGCTCCTGCGCGAACAGCATTCCATCAACTGCTACCATTCAGAGAATGTCGGCGGCTGCGGGCATCGTCGGATATCCACGAATGCCGTGAGTTGGTTTTGGTGCGGGCTTTTCGCTCTTCGAGGTGACATCAATGCAGACCGTCAAACTCAGGACCGGGGATACGATTATTTCCGAGGGGGAAGACGGCAACACCGCATTCCTCATCGTCTCGGGCTCGGTCGAGATCAGCGTCGGCCGGGAGGCGAAAGCCAAGACCGTCGCAACGCTGGGCGCGGGCGACGTGTTCGGCGAAATGTGCCTGATCGAGCCCGGCCCGCGATCCGCCACGGTCAAGGCGGTGACCGATGCCGAATGCGTCACGACCTCTTACGACGAGTTCATCCCCTTGATGCAGCACGATCCGCCACGGGCGATCGTCTATATGAGGAGCCTCGTGCGGAAGCTGCGCGAGATGAACAATCTGCTCTCCATCGCGCCGGCCGAGCTGCTCGGCCAGCGCATCCAGCAGAGCCTGATCGTGATCCTCGCCGGCCTGGAAGGGCGCGACGCACTCTCTGGAGCGGACCTGGAGGGACTCGGGCATGAGCTGCGCATGTTGCTCGAGATCGATCGCATCCAGATCGCGACGGCGGAGATCGACAAGGCCGACCAGATCCTGCAATACATGCTGCGGCCGAATATCGAAGAGTGCCTGACCCTGTGGTTCGGCAAGTCCGAGCAGACGGACCAGGACATCCTGAATCGGTTCGGCACGGCCGTGGCACTGGCGTCCACCGGGCAGTACGACCACTGGGCCCTGAATGTCGAGCACCCGCGCCTGTTGGTGGCGCTGGTGATCATGCTCGACCAGTTCCCCCGCAACATCTACCGTGACACGCCCCAGATGTATGCCTGTGACGCGCGCTGTCAGCGGCTGGTGAAGCGGGGGCTGCGGGTGGGCGTGAACGGACGTCTGAGCCCGATGGAGCGGATCTTCTTCTGCCTGGTGCTGACCCACTCCGAGGTGCTGGACGACCAGCTTTTGTGCATGGAGGAGTGGGAACGGGTGATGGAAGAGCTCGCGCCGGACGATCCGCTGAATGTCTTCCATGAAATCTTTCACCGACACGTCGCGGTGATCAAGCGCTTCGGCCGATTCCCCCACCGCAACAAGATCCTGCAGCGGGTGAACACCCAGGCGGAGGAGGACTTCCTGCACGACAGCTCGTTCCGCTTCGACCTGCCGTTGATCCGGCGGCCGGACGGCACGTTCGCGTTCGCCGGCTCGGTGAAGAAGCGCACCGTGACGGTCCTCGGCCACGAGTACGAAACCCTGCTGCCGGACCTCGACGAGGTGGGGCACCGGGCGTTCGAGTTCAAATACCTGGGACCGGATGCCGTCTTCACCAGGACGCAGGAGCAGCTACAGAAGCAGGGCTACATCCGCATCGGTGACAGTGTTCCCGATTTCACCGCCGAGACCAGCATGGGCCCGATCAATTTCCACGAGTTCATCGGCGACTCATGGTGTGTGTTCTTCTCGCACCCGGCGGACTTCACGCCGGTGTGCACCACCGAGTTCGGGATCACGGCCAAGCTCCAGCACGAGTGGAGCGCGCGCGACACCAAGGTCATCGGTCTGAGTGTCGACAGCGCCGACGACCACGAGCGCTGGATCGCGGACATCAACGAGACCCAGCATACGCAGGTGAATTTCCCGATCATCGCGGACAAGGATCGCCGCGTGTCGATGCTCTTCGGCATGCTCGACCCCACCACGTTCCGCCACGGGTCGAGCCTGGGCGAGACCATGACCGTGCGCAGCGTGTTCTTCATCTCGCCGTCGAAGCGGGTCGAGTTGATCCTCTCGTACCCGGCCTACATCGGCCGCAACTTCGATGAGATCCTGCGCATCCTCGACGCCCTGCAGCTCTCGGCCAAGTATCGCGTGGCCACGCCGGCGAACTGGCGGCCGGGAGATGACACGGTGGTTCTGCCCTTCATCTCGGACGAGGAGGCAGAGCGCCTGTTCGCGGACCAGGGCGGCTTCCGCAAGGTGCGCTCCTACCTGCGCTTCGTGCGGGATCCGTCGGTGCGTTGTCTCTGAGCTACACCGCGGCAGCCAGCACGCGGTTCGCGTATTGCTGGTCGGCGACGTAGGTGCATCGGGTTAACCATCCCGATTCGGGCAAGGCCGCATCGTAGACGCTCGGTGCACCGCCTTCCAACGTGCCCTGCCCGAGCCGGTCGCTGTTGTCGGACTGCGCCGATGCCTTGTATCGATCTAGCTAGCTAGATATAATCCAGACAGTCAGCTTATCGAGGGGGAGCCCCCATGACATCCATTGCATTGTTCGAGGCCAAGAACCGGTTGTCGGAGTTGATCGACCGCGTGCAGGCTGGCGAGGAATTCGTCATCACGCGTCGTGGCAAGGTGGTCGCGCGCCTCGCGTTGCCCGATGCCAGCGATGCCGGGCAACGCGCCAGTGACGCAGTTGCCAGTCTGCGGGCCAGTCGGCAGGGCGTCAGTCTGGGTCGCCTGAAAAGCCGTGACCTCATTTCCGAAGGGCGCCGCTGATGCCGGGCATCGTCGTCGATGCTTCGGTCAGCGCAGCCTGGTTCTTGCCCGACGAATCCACGCCGTTCACCGAGGCTGCCCTGCAAGCCACTGCTGACGGCGATGTCTGGGTGCCGACCCTGTGGCTGCTCGAAATCGGCAACCTCATGTTGAACGCGCAGCGGCGCAAGCGCATCAACGAGCCCAAGCGGCGTGAGCTGATCGCCGGTGCGTCTGCACTGCGCTTGCACATAGATCGCGAACCGGTTGCCATGGACACCCTGGACGCGCTGGCCTCTCGGCACGGCCTGACAACGTATGACGCGGTCTATCTCGAACTCGCTCTGCGGCGCGCGCTACCCCTGGCAACGCTCGACAAGGTCTTGCTCGCGGCGATGGTGGCGACAGGCGTTACCCGACCGAGGCTTGTGGATTGATTCACGAGGTCGACGGGAAGATCGCTACTCCACAGCCCCCCGCCGCAGACTCACGATCATCACCCCGGTCAGGACCAGCGCCGACCCGGCGATCTGCAACCACCCCAGCGGTTCACCCAGGAAGATGGCACCCAGCAGCAATGTCACCACCGGCCCGATCGATCCCACCAGCGCGGCGCGGTTGGCGCCGATGCGGCGCAATCCTTCCGACATGAACACCGCCGGCAGCACGGTGGCAAATACCGCCATGGTCAGCGACAAGCCGTAGACCGGCATCGGCAGGTCGAGCGCGGAGAGCGGATGGGTGGCGGCGAATTGCCCGATCGCCACCACCGAGGCGATCAGCATCGCCCAGGCCGTGAAGCGCACGGCGCCGAAACGATGGATGACGCGGCTGGAGCCGATGAGGTAGAAGCTGTAGACCACCGCGCTCGCGAACACCAGCCCGCCGCCGAGCGCGATATCGCCGTGTGCGCCGGTGGCTCGGATCTGTTCCACGAACACGACTCCGATGCCGGCGTACGAGAGGCCGAGTGCGAGCACGTGATGGCGGCGGATGCGCTCGCGCAGCAGCCATGCCGAGAGCAGCACCACCAGGGTGGGATACAGGAACAGCACCAGTCGCTCGAGGCCGGCGGTGATGTACTGCAGCCCGAGGAAGTCGAGCCAGCTTGCCAGGTAGTAACCGGTGAACCCGAGCACGCCGAGGTGCAGCCAGTCGCGTCGCGTAGTTGGCATCGGCGGGCTCGAACGGCCCTGCCAGATGGCGAGGGCGACGAAGAACGGCGCCGAGAACAGCATGCGCAACGCCAGCAGCGTGGTCGCGTCGACGCCGTATCCATAGGCCACCTTGATCAGCACCGCCTTGATCGAGAAACCGACCGCGGCGAGGAAGACGAGCACGACGCCGATGGCGGTCGCGCGGGCAGCGGCATCGGTCGCCGTCATCGATTGTGTCGCGGCGCTGGGCGCCGCTGAAGCAGACGTGGTCGTTGCCACACGGCGCCCGTTCCCCGGTTCACAGGCGCCACTCGACGGTGCCCGCGATCAGCGCCGTCGGCGCGTCGCGACGGCGCCACCGAGAATCGAGCCGAGCACGCCGCGCACGATCTCACGACCCAAGCTGGACCCGATCGACCGCGCGGCGCTCTTGGCCGCAGCGTCGAGCACGCCCGCGGTATGGCCGCCACGCGGGCCGGTCTTGCCGAACAGGATCTCGCTCAAGCCGCCGAGCAGGCCGCCTCCACCCGCGCCGGCCTCCGCCGCCGGTGTGTCCGCGCCGGGCGCAGTCCCGGTCGGGGCCGCCTGGCGTTCGCGCAGCTTCTCGTAGGCCGATTCACGATCCACCGCCTTCTCGTACTGACCGTAGATCACCGAGGCCTTGATGGTTGCGGCGCGTTCGTCGGTGGTGGCAGGGCCGATGCGACTCGACGGTGGGCACACGAAGGCGCGCTCCACGATCTCGGGCCGGCCCTTCTCGTCGAGGAATGACACCAGCGCCTCGCCGACGCCGAGTTCGGTGATGACTTTCTCGGTGTCGAGTTTCGGATTGGCGCGCAGGGTGGTCGCCGCGGTCTTCACCGCCTTCTTCACCGCCTTCTGGTCGCGCGGCGTGAAGGCGCGCAACGCATGCTGCACGCGATTGCCGAGCTGTCCGAGCACGGTGTCGGGCAGGTCGAGTGGATTCTGCGTGACGAAGTAGACGCCCACGCCTTTCGAGCGGATCAGGCGCACCACCTGCTCGATCTTCTCCAGCAGCGCCGCCGGGGCGTCATTGAAGAGCAGGTGCGCTTCGTCGAAGAAAAACACAAGTTTCGGCTTCTCGACATCGCCCACTTCGGGCAGACGCTCGAACAGTTCGGACAGCAGCCACAGCAGGAAGGTGGCGTAGACCTTAGGCGCGTTGATCAACTGGTCGGCCGCGAGCACGTTGATCATGCCGCGCCCCTTGCTGTCGGTCTGCATCAGATCATCGAGATCGAGGGCGGGTTCGCCGAACAGCCGGTCGCCGCCCTGCTGTTCGATCTCCAGCAACCCGCGCTGGATGGTGCCGATCGACGCGGCCGAGATGTTGCCGTAGCTGGTGGTGAATTCCTTCGCGTTCTCGCCCGCGTACTGAATGATCGCGCGCAGGTCCTTCAGGTCGAGCAGCAGCAGGCCGTTGTCGTCGGCGATCTTGAAGGTCAGGCTGAGCACGCCCTGCTGGGTGTCGTTGAGGTTGAGCAACCGCCCGAGCAGCAGCGGTCCCATCTCGGAGATGGTGGCGCGTACCGGATGCCCGGACACTCCCCAGACATCCCAGAACGTCACCGGAAATGCGGTGAAGCTCAGATCGCCCATGCCGAGCTGGTCGGCGCGCTCCTCGAGTTTCGGGTTCCAGGCGCCGGCCTGGGAAAGTCCGGCAAGGTCGCCTTTGACGTCGGCCATGAACACCGGCACGCCGATGGTGCTGAACTGCTCGGCCAGGCGTTGCAGGGTCACGGTCTTGCCGGTGCCGGTGGCGCCGGTGATCAGTCCGTGGCGGTTGGCCAGGCCCGGCAACAGGAAAAGGTCGCGCTCGGATTTGGCGACGAGCATCGGTGCGGGCATGGCGACCTCCGGAGGGGCGATGATAAGATTCTGAAAAGTATATCAATCGTGCCTTTTCGGGCAGGTCGTCGCGGCATCGCACCGCTTATTCACGGGATCCAGAGGCAGTCATGGCAGGACACAGCAAGTGGGCCAACATCAAGCACAAGAAGGCTGCCACCGATGCCAAGCGCGGCAAGATCTTCACGCGTCTCATCAAGGAAATCACCGTCGCCACGCGTCTCGGTGGCAGTGACGCCAGCATCAATCCGCGGTTGCGCCTGGCCATCGACAAGGCCCGCGACCAGAACATGCCAAAAGACACCATCGAGAATGCCACCAAGCGTGGCTCCGGACAGCTCGATGGCGTCAGCTACGAAGAAATCCGCTACGAGGGCTACGGTATCGGCGGCAGCGCCATCATCGTCGACTGCATGACCGACAACCGTACCCGCACGGTGGCTGAGGTGCGGCATGCGTTCTCCAAGTACGGCGGCAGTTTCGGTACCGACGGTTCGGTCTCTTTCCTGTTCCGCCACTGTGGTCAGTTGATCCTCGAGCCCGGCGCCAGCGAAGACACGGTCATGGAGATTGCGCTCGACGCCGGCGCCGACGACATCCTCACCAACGATGACGGGTCGATCGAGGTGATCACCGCGCCCACCAATGTTTTCATCGCGGTGAAAGAGGCGCTGGGCAAATCGGGCCTCGAGCCGGCCTTCGCCGAGATCACCATGAAGCCGCTGGCCGAAGTCGCGCTCGCCGGCGACGACGCGGCGAAGATGCAGAAGCTGCTCGACGTGCTCGAAAATCTCGACGACGTGCAGGAAGTCTTCACCACCGCCCTCATCGACGAGGCGGCCTGAGAGGCCGAGAGTCTTTCGATCATGCCCGCTCATCACGCCAGAAGACGCCCGCTCGTTGTTGCAAATGCTCGCCATAGCTCGGGCTATGTCTGCGCTTTGCGTCTAGATCGGACACCTTCTGACGCGCTGCTCGGATACGCTCGAAAAGCTCTCGGCCTCTGAGCGCCGGCCGGCCGGCGCCATGCGCATTCTCGGTATCGACCCGGGCTTACGCATCACCGGTTTCGGCGTTCTCGAAAAGCAGGGCCAGAAGCTGGTCTACGTCACCAGCGGGTGCATTCGTACCGACAATGCCCTGGGCCTGCCGATGCGACTCAAGACCATCCTCGATGGCCTCCACGAAGTCATCGACGGTTCGGCGCCGGAACAGGTCGCGGTCGAGAAGGTATTCGTCAACGTCAATCCGCAGTCCACGCTGCTGCTCGGCCAGGCGCGCGGTGCGGCCATCTGCGCCGCCGTGTTGCGCAGTCTGCCGGTGAGCGAGTACACCGCACTGCAGGTGAAGCAGGCGGTGGTCGGCAACGGCCACGCCGCCAAGGAACAGGTGCAGGAAATGGTGAAGCGGCTGCTCGGGCTGCCGGGCGTGCCTTCGGCCGACGCCGCCGACGCGCTGGCCTGCGCCATCTGCCATGCCCATGCCGGGCTCGGGTTGGGCTCGCTGGCGACGGCGGGCATGCGCATGCGCGGCGGGAGGCTGGTTTGATCTCGCGGTTGCACGGCATCCTCATCGAGAAGCAGCCACCCACCGTGGTGATCGACGTTCAGGGTGTCGGCTACGACGTGGACGTGCCCATGAGCACGTTCTACGGGCTGCCCGCGACCGGGCAGTCGGTGACCCTGTTCACGCATCTGGTGGTGCGCGAAGACGCGCACCTGCTGTTCGGCTTCGCCACCGACGACGAGCGCCGCCTGTTTCGGCAACTGGTGCGCATCACCGGCATCGGCGCACGCACCGCGCTCTCGGTGCTGTCGGGCATGTCGGTCGACGAGCTCTACGCTGCCGTAACCCTGCAAGACAGTGCCCGGCTGATCAAGGTGCCGGGCATCGGCAAGAAGACCGCCGAACGCCTGCTGCTGGAACTGAAAGACAAGCTGGCGCTCGCGCCTGGATCGGTCAACGTCGCCACTTCCGGCGCATCGGGTGACGCGCTCAATGCGCTCCTGTCGCTCGGCTACAACGACCGCGAGGCACGGGCGGCGCTGGCGAAACTCGAGCCCGGCATGGTGGTGCAGGACGCCATCCGGCAGGCGTTGCGGCTGCTTTCCAAGGTCTGATCGATGGCCCGGTGCGCGCCCCGGCGGGCGGTTTCGCCGAGGCCGCCGTTTACCCCGCCGACACGGGCGTTGCGTCTATAATCCGGGCACTTTCTCAGGGTCCGATGGCTTTCGTGCCAGTACCCGTCATCGCCGGTGTCATTGCAATGCCCCACCGTTTCTTCCTTCGCTTCCTGTTCGCGCTTCTGGCCGCAGCCAGCCTGTCGATGCCGATGTCGGTGCGCGCCGCCGACGCCGAGTCCGGCAAAGCCGCCGAGTTGCTCGCCCTGCACGACTGGAAAACCGCCGTTGCCATCGGCAACCGCTACCTGGTCCAGGAAAGCCTCGTCGCCGTCCGCGCCGAGCTCACCCGCATCGGGCGCGAATACCAGCTGGGGCCCGCCTGGAAGCGCGGCAATCCGCAATGGACCCAGGCCGAGGCGGCCATGCTGCCAACGGTGCTGGCCATGGTGCGGCAGGACTGGATCGATCTCTCATGGCTGTCGGCCCCATGGACCGAGATGATCGAGAGCAGCTTCAAGCCCGGCGACATCGACCCCCTGGCCGCGCATTTCCGCACCGACGTCGGCTCCAAGCAGGCCATGCTGATCGCCCACTCGGTGGCGTTTCACGTGAGCGGCGCGCTGACCATGTCGGGGCGCTTTCTCCAGGACTATCCCGGGACCGAGCAGGTGCAGAAAGACCTCACCTACATCTGGGACGACGAAGATCGTGCTTCGCGTTTCTCGATCGCGGCGACCGATAACATCGAGGGCCAGCGGTTTGCCCTCTCTGCGCTGGGTGTGCGTTACCAGAAAACGTTGATGATCAAGCTGACCGGGATCATCAACGCCCGCCTGTACCAGGTGGCGTCGCGCCTGCCGGGCGAGGCGGTTGCCAACGTGCGTCTCGCCGAGCCGGCGATCGCGGCCTTCGCTGCCGCGAACCCCCGGTAGCGTCGGCCAGGTGCGCGCCCGCGGATGATCGAAACCGACCGGCTGATCGCACCGGCAGCGCAAGGCGTTCAGGAAGAGGCGCTGGAGCGGGCACTGCGCCCGAAACAGCTCGAGGAGTACGTCGGCCAGGAGAAGATCCGCAGTCAACTGTCGATCTTCATCGAGGCCGCGCGCCGGCGCAAGGAAGCGCTCGATCACGTGCTGCTGTTCGGGCCGCCCGGCCTGGGCAAGACCACGCTGGCTCACATCATCGCGCGCGAGATGGGGGTCAATCTGCGCCAGACCTCGGGTCCGGTGCTGGAGCGGGCGGGTGATCTGGCGGCGCTGCTCACCAACCTCGAGCCCAACGACGTGCTGTTCATCGACGAGATCCACCGGCTCTCGGCGGTCGTCGAGGAGGTACTGTATCCCGCGCTCGAAGACTTCCAGATCGACATCATGATCGGCGAAGGACCGGCCGCGCGTTCGGTCAAGCTCGACCTGCCGCCATTCACGCTGGTCGGCGCGACCACCCGCGCCGGCATGCTCACCAATCCCCTGCGTGATCGCTTCGGCATTGTGTCGCGGCTCGAGTTTTACACGCCCGAGGAGCTCACCCGCATCGTCAAGCGTTCCGCCCGGCTGCTCGAAGTGGAAATTGCCGCCGACGGCGCGCGCGAGATCGCTTCACGTTCGCGCGGCACGCCCCGCATCGCCAACCGCTTGCTGCGCCGGGTGCGCGACTTCGCGCAGGTGAAGGCCCAGGGTGCGATCACCCGGCCGGTGGCCGACGCGGCGCTCGACATGCTCGACGTCGACGCGCTCGGATTCGACGTGATGGATCGCAAGCTGCTGCTGGCCGTGCTCGAGAAGTTCGGCGGCGGCCCGGTGGGCGTCGACAATCTGGCGGCTGCTATCGGCGAGGAGCGCGACACGATCGAAGACGTACTCGAACCGTTCCTGATCCAGCAGGGATTCCTGCAGCGCACGTCGCGCGGGCGAATCGCGACGCTGAGCGCCTATCGACATTTCGGCATTGCGCAACCCGCCACCGGTCCGACACCCGACATGTGGACCAGCCCGTGACCGCACCGGCGGGTGCCCGCGCCTTTTCCATGCCGGTTCGTGTCTACTTCCAGGACACCGACGCCGGCGGCATCGTGTATCACGGTGGATACCTGAATTTCTTCGAGCGCGTGCGCATGGAGTGGTTGCGCGCACTCGGGTTCGAGGTGCGGCGCCTGATCGACGAGTTCGGCGTCCTGTTCGTGGTGCGCACCCTGGCAATTCAATACCACCGGCCGGCGCGCCTCGACCAGGAACTGCGGATATCGGTCGCGGTCGGTCGTATCGGCGGCGCGCAGTTGTCGTTGATCCAGGACGTGACGCGTGACGGCGAGCAGCTGGTCGGCGCGCAGGTTGGTCTGGCGTGCGTGTCGTGCGCCGACCTGAAAGCTGCCCGCATGCCCTTCGCCCTGCGCGCGGCCTGTACCGACTGGAGCACCGGAACCCTGAGCGCATGAACCCGAGAGACCTGTCTTTCCTGCATCTGATCGCCAACGCCAGTCTGGTAGTGCAGCTGGTGATGCTGGTGCTGCTGTCGATGTCGTTTGTGTCGTGGTGGTTCATCTTCCACAAGTGGTTCGTGATCCGGGCCGCCAAGCAACAGACCGAGGATTTCGAGCAGCGCTTCCATACCGAGCAGGGTCATGGCGAGATATCGGCGGGCAAGCGCCGGTCTGAAGACGGCGGCAGCCTGGAGAAGATCTGCATCGCCGGGCTCAAGGAGTTTCAGCGCCTGCGCGGCCAGCGTGGCCAGGACACGGCGGTGGTACTCGACGGCACCCGGCGCGCGATGCGGGCGACGTTCCAGCGCGAAATGGACGATCTCGAATCGCATCTCAATTTCCTCGCGAGCGTGGGTTCGGTCAGCCCCTACATCGGCCTGCTGGGCACCGTGTGGGGCATCATGAATTCGTTCCGGGGTCTGGCGAACGTCAGCCAGGCCACCTTGCAGAACGTCGCCCCCGGGATTGCGGAGGCGTTGATCGCCACCGCGATCGGCCTGTTCGCCGCGATTCCCGCGGTGCTCGCCTACAACGCCTACGTGCGCGATGTCGATCGCCTCGCCTCGCGCTTCGAAAGCTTCATGGAGGAGTTCTCCAACATCCTCCAGCGCCAGCCACCACAATGAGGTCCACCCCCAGCCTGCGCTGCGCTGCGGCTTCCCCCAGGGGGCGCAGCGTCCTCGGGGGGCCTGCGGATGCTGCCCCTTCGTTTGCGAGGCGGTCGCGAATGTTGAGCGCACATAGTGGCTAGCACTCGCCGCGCGCGGTCGCGGCCGATGAGCCAGATCAACGTCGTGCCGTACATCGACGTGATGCTGGTGCTGCTGGTGATCTTCATGGTGACCGCGCCGATGATCAACACCGGTGTCGTCGATCTGCCGTCGGTCGGCAAGTCGGCGGCCGTGCCGTCCCTGCCGGTGGAGATCATCGTGTCCGACGATCGGCGCGTGGTGCAACTCAAGGACGGCACCACGGCATCGGCCAGGGCCGTGAACATCGATCAGCTCGCGCAGCGGGTGCGCGAGCTGCAGACGCAAACCCCGGGACGCGCGGTGGTGATCGCCGCGAGTCCGAGCGTGAACTACGGGCGGGTGATGGAGGTGATGGACCTGTTGCAACGCGCCGACATCGAGAAGATCGGCCTGCTGACCAGGCCGAGAGCGAACTGATGACAACCGCGAGCAGCCCGGACTACATGGTGTCCGGGCTGCTTGCCGCGGCGGTGCATGTCGGCTTGTTCCTGTTTCTGGTGGTGGGGTTCACCTGGAATCGGAAGCCGCCCGAACCGGTGGCGGTCACGCTGTGGCGCGACACCGCGCCGGTCGCGGTTCGGCCCGTGCGGCCCAAGGTCGTGCCGCCGCCCGCGCCGCCACCGATCGAGACGCCTCCCGTGGCACCGCCGCCACCGGTGGTGTCTGCACCGGAACCCAAGCCCAAGCCGAAGCCCGAACCGAAGGTTGAACCAAAGCGCGAGACTAAGCCGGCAGACATTTCGCTCGAACAGAAAAAGCGCGAGCAGGAGCAACAGAAACTTCGCAGGGAAGCGCTGGTGGAGGACGCGCGGAAGCTGACCGAGCAACGGCAGATCGAACGGGTGCAGCGCGAAGACGCCATCCGACAGGCAGCGGAACGCAAGCGTATCGACGACGAACGCAAGCGACAGGACGACGCGCGTCGCCTGGAGGAGACGAAGCGCCGGGCGGAGGACGAGCGTCAGGTGCGCGAGGTGGTTGCCGCGAGGGCGCGCGCCGATGCCGAAGCTGTCGCCGCCAAGGCGCGTGCGGATGCCGAAGTGAGTCGTGCGGCGCAGGCGGCGGCGAAAGCGGCCGCTGAAGAGAAGGCCAAGCTGGCCGACGCGATCAAGCGCATTCGCGACGCGGTGCACGACAAGGTGGTGATCCCGCCGGGTGTCAACGGCAATCCGCAGGCGGAGTTCGATGTCAGGCTGCTGGAGAGCGGCGCCATCGCCACGGTGCAGTTGACGAGACCGAGCGGGTCTCCCGCCTATGATAAGGCGATCGCGCACGCTATCAATGCCGCGGCGCCATTCAACATTGCCGACTATCGCGACCTGATGTCGAAACTGCGTGACCTGCATCTCGTCTTCCGCCCCCGCGACTGAGGGGAGAGGGACGTCCACCCCCAGGCTTCGCTGCGCTTCGCCTTCCCCCTCAGAAGGGGGCGCAGCGTCCTCGGGGGACCCAGTGGGCGCTGACGTCCACCCCCAGGCTTCGCTGCGCTTCGCCTTCCCCCTC
>JANMWG010000022.1:0-13513 GCA_031393885.1 Betaproteobacteria bacterium
TTTCGGCAATCCCGCGCATCCCCCGAGCTTCGATAACTCCACCGCGGTCGCCCACAGAGTCGCTATCTGCCCCAGAAAACACCCGGTTCTTACCTCCGCGTGCCCACACCTATCAGCTGTTCTAATTTTTAAAGAGCGGTGCCTCATCGGCAAGAGGCGCGAATTATACGTAGCGAGGTTTCGCGGTCAAGTGCTGCGTGAAAATACTTTGCTGCAGTGCGGTCGCGAAGGCTTCGGTCAGCCCGCTGACGACGTTGTCGGCCGCGTTCCGGTTCACTACGGCTGGCGCAGCGTGACGCTCACGCGCGCAAATTTGCGTTTGCCGACCTGAAGCACGACCGTCTGGCCCGCACCGACGGACGCCCGCCGATCGGAAACCTTCTCGCCATTGACGCGCACCCCACCCCCTGCCATCAGTCGCAGCGCATCGGATGTGCTGTCGACGAGCTGCGTCGCCTTGAGCAGCTGCGACAGCGGCATCCCCTCGGCGCCCGCACCGATGAAGAACGCCGGCATCTCCTCGGGTGGGTCGCCGCGGCTGAATCGCGCCTCGAAGTCCGCAATCGCGCGGGTGGCGGCGTCCGGGCCATGGAAGCGGCCGACGATCTCGCTCGCGAACGCGACCTTCACGTCCTTCGGATTGACACCGTCCGCGATCGCGCGCCTGCGGGCGCGCACGGTTTCCAGGGACTCGAACGACAACAGGTCGATGTAGCGCCACATCAGGTCGTCGGAGATCGACATGAGCTTGCCGAAGATTTCGTTCGGCGGCTCCTGGATACCGACGTAGTTACCCAGGGACTTGGACATCTTGTTGACCCCGTCCAGGCCTTCTAGCAACGGCATCATCAGCACACACTGCGGCGCCTGGCCGTGCTGCTTCTGTAATTCACGCCCTACCAGCAGATTGAATTTCTGGTCGGTACCGCCAAGTTCGACATCCGCCCGCATCACGACCGAGTCGTATCCCTGTACCAGCGGATACAGGAACTCGTGGATCGCGATCGGCCGGTTCTCGCGATAACGTTTGCCGAAGTCATCGCGCTCGAGCATGCGAGCCACTGTATGGGACGCGGCCAACCGGATCATGTCCGCCGCGGTTGCCGACCCCATCCACCTCGAGTTGAAGCACACCTCGGTGCGTTCCGGATCGAGGATCTTGAAGACCTGTTCGGCATATGACCTGGCGTTGACCGCGATCTGCTCGGGGGTCAATGGTGGTCGGGTGGCGTTCTTTCCGGTGGGGTCCCCGATCAACCCGGTGAAATCGCCGATCAGGAACAATACATGGTGTCCGAGCTCCTGGAACTGGCGCAGCTTGTTGATCAGTACCGTGTGGCCCAGATGCAGGTCTGGTGCCGTCGGGTCGAATCCGGCCTTGATGCGCAAGGGTCGCCCGGAGCGAAGCTTGTCGATCATCTCGGACTCCACCAGCAGTTCTTCGCAGCCGTGTTTCAGGATCTCGAGCTGTTCTTCGACAGGAAGCATATTGGGTCGGGTTGGAATGAGTATGGATTGGTGCGCTGCGGCGCATATCGCCACTACCGGGGACGCCCGCGTGTCGGGCAGAGCCAGAAGCCACTGTTTCTGTTACCATTTACATCCCGATATTATCAGTGACCTGCGGTATGCACTTGCCTGTCGAACACTCGGAGCCCAACGGCGAACGGCCTTTCATGGTGCCGATGCGCCCGTCGAAGCCAAACCCCTGGTTGTTTGTCGGCGTTCTGTTCGGCATGGGTGCGGTCGTCGGCGCCTTCGCCGTTGCCCCATCCACGGTTACCGAGCAAGTCGCCCAACGCAGCGTGACTACCGGGGTCACCGTGACGCCGCAGACTATCGTGGCAGCAGTGTCCGACGAGACATTCTGGCGCGAAGATCGGGTTCTTCGGGGCGACACGCTCGCCGCCATTCTCGCGCGGCTCGATGTGGATGAGGCTCGCGCCAAAGCGTTTGCCGACGCCCATCGCGCGTCGTTGGGTCGGCGCCAATTGCTGCCGGGGCGCACGGTCAAGGCGCGGATCGACCGTGACGGGCAATTGTCCGAACTCCGGGTCATGGGCAATACCGAGTGGACGGTATTCACCGAGGATGGCGCGGCATTCACGAGCACCCGGCAACCGGTCACGGTTGAACGCCGCACGCTCATGAAGTCCGGGATGATCGAGACCTCGTTGTTCGCGGCTATGGATGCGGCCGGATTGCCGGATATCAGCGCCGTACAACTGGCGGACATCTTCGGCGGCGAGATCGACTTCCATCGCGACCTGCGTCGCGGCGATCGCTTTTCAGTGATTTACGAATCGCCCACGGGTGTCGACGGTGAGGTCGTAGGTCCTGGACGTATCCTGGCGGCCGAGTTCGTAAACCAGGGAAGAGTCCACCAGGCGCTGTACTTCGGCGACGCCTCCGGACACGGAAGTTACTTCACGCCCGACGGACGCAACCTGCGCCGCTCGTTCCTGCGCTCGCCACTCGAATTTTCCCGCGTCACATCGGGATTCAGCGCGGCCCGCCTGCACCCGGTTCTCGGCACGTGGATCGCCCACAAGGGGATCGACTATGGCGCCCCCACCGGTACGCGCATTCGCAGCACCGCGGACGGCATCGTCGAGTTCGCGGGCCGCAAGAACGGCTACGGCAATGTCATTGTGGTCAGGCACGGTGGCAACACCGAAACCCTCTACGGCCACATGGCTGGTTTTGCCCCGGGCGTTCGCATCGGCGTTCATGTGAATCAAGGAGATCCGATCGGGTACGTTGGCATGTCTGGCATGGCCACCGGCCCCCACCTGCACTACGAGTTCCATGTGAATGGCGCCTACGTCGACCCGCTCCAGCATGTCGCGGCAGCCACGCCGCCGATAAGCGCCCAGGTGCGACCCGTGTTCGCTCGAAGCACTGACCCGTTGCTCGCCGATCTTCATCGACTGCGGGATACCCGCCTGGCAGTGCTCGAATAGTGCCATTGGTTCGACGCGGGTCCGCCAACGCGGCGCCTGCCATGGCGACAGGGGTTCCGCGGTTCTATGCAGGCCTGATGTCGGGTACCAGTTGTGACGGCGTCGACGCTGCCCTCTGCGAATGGCCGGACCACGGCAGGCTCCGCCTGATCGGCACGCACTACCAGCCGTTTTCGGATGGCCTTCGCGAACGCCTGCTGACATTGTGCGCGCCCAGCCACAACGAACTCGAGGTCGCCGGTGCCTGCGGGCGCGAAATAGCGAGCGAGTATGCGAATGCGACGGCGGCGCTGCTCACCGCAGCCCGGGTAGGGCCGGCCGCGGTGCGGGCGATCGGCTGCCACGGGCAGACCGTCCGGCATCGTCCGGAAGCTGGCTTCTCGATCCAGGTTGTCAATCCGGCTCTGCTGGCCGAACTCGCGGGCATCGACGTCATCGCCGATTTCAGGAATCGCGATCTGGCCGCGGGCGGCCAGGGAGCGCCGCTCGTTCCGGCTTTTCATGCAGCAGCCTTCGGTCGAACCGGGAAGCATAGCGTGGTGGTCAACATCGGCGGCTTCGCCAACATCACCGACCTGCCGTCTGCTGGAGTCGTGCGCGGCTTCGACACCGGGCCGGGAAACGCGCTGCTCGACCTATGGATACATCGTCACCGGGGCGCGCGGTACGACGACAAGGGCGCGTTGGCCGCCTCGGGCACCCTGTTGCCGCGACTGCTCGAGCGGTTGCTTGCCGATCCATATTTCTCTCTCGCCCCGCCGAAAAGCACGGGGCGGGAGCATTTCAACGGCGGCTGGCTCGATCGGCATCTCCTGGGGGAAGAAACCCCGGCCGATGTACAGGCCACGCTTGCAGCGTTGACGACGGAGAGCATCGCCCGCTCGATAGACACATACTGCCCGGGGGCGCAGGAGATTCTGATCTGTGGCGGCGGCGTCCGCAACGACGACTTGATGCAACGCCTGTCCGAGCGGCTCGCGCCGGTCGACGTTGATAGCACCGCGGCGCGCGGAATCGGTCCCGATTGGGTCGAAGCCGTTGCCTTCGCGTGGCTGGCGCGCCAGTGGGTCCTGCGGCTACCTGGAAACGTCGCCGAAGTGACCGGCGCCAGAGGACCGCGGATACTGGGCGCGTGCTACCCGGCCTAGCGTCCCAGCGGCGAACCCCTAGTCTTACTGTGTCACAAGCGTAGCCTTGCGTTTGAGCGCAGACAACATGGACATCGTGGCAGTGTCTTGAGCAAGGCTGCGGCGATACGCAGCCGCAAAGTCGTGATGGACGATGGGACGTGGCGCTGCGTGCGTTGGGCTGCCGCGAGGCTTGTAATGCGTGGGTAGGGCAGGTTCTTGGCGTCGTGCAGCGTTTTTTTTTCCGGCACTCTCGGGTCGCCGCAGTTGTTGCTCCATCAAGAATCCGTAGGCGGCGATGCTCAAGCTGGCGTGGTGATGGAAACCGCGCCAGCCTCTGCCTTCGTAGTGCCCCAGCCCCACTTCCTGCTTGAGATCTTGGTAGTCGCGCTCGATGCGCCAGCGCATCTTGGCTTCAAAGACCATGCGTTGCAGCGGCATGTCCTCAGGCAGCGTGGACAGCCAGTACTTCATCGGCTCCTTGTGACCTTCGGGCCACTCGATGAGAAGCCATTCTTCGGGACGTTGTTGCGTGCGCTTGTGATCGCGATGGGCCGCGCGCACACGAACCCGGGCAAAGCGCGATCGCAGCGTGAAGTTGGTGCCTTCGCGCCATTCAATGGTGTGCCATTGATCTGGCGCCAGCTCCAACGCCAGTTCCTTGATCGACTGCGGGCGGTGCCGCGCCGCGGGGCCAACGCGCAGTCGCGTGGACGCTGCACCACGCCCGCTGCGGGCTGCCGGCGCCAGCGGCTCGCGCCCGGGTGGCCACACCGTCACCTGGCCCGTCACACCCACTGCGTAGGCCAAGCCCAACTCGCTCAGGCGTTCACGGAACGCCGTGTCCACGCCATAGCCCGCGTCGGCCAAGAGGCAGTGCTTGGGCGCGCCTTGCGCCAGCAGCCTCTGGATCTGCGCCAGCGCAATCGCCGGCTTGGTCGCGAACGCCACGTCCTGCGGCACGCCTGCCTTCTCGCGCCGCGGCATGTCGCCGGCCCAGTCCTGGGGTAGGTACAGCTGCCACGCCACCGGCAGGCTGCCCGTCCGGCAGGCCAACGTCACGCTCACCGCCACCTGGCAGTTGTCCTGCTTGCCCAGCATGCCGCAGTACTGCCGGGCCACACCCACCGAGTGCGTCCCCTGCTTGGGAAATCCAGTGTCGTCAACGATCCACCAGCCGCCCTCGCTGAAGTCCATCGCCGGCACGACCCACTGCGCCACCCGCAACAGCATCTGCTCGTCTGACCAAGCCGAATCAGCCACAAAGTGATGCAGCGACTGGTGTCGCGAACGCGTGGCCGTCGGCGCCAGGTGCGCCGCCATCGGCTCCACACTCTTGCGATCCAGGGGCGCCATCAGGCCGGTGCAATAGCCACGCAGCCCGGCGTGCCGGTCCGAATGCCCAAGACCTTCACTCAAGTGCCCCATGTACCGCTCAAACTCCTGCACTTCCTTCATCAAGGCTCACCTCATGCTTGAAGAAGTCCGCATAATGCCCTGATTTCATTAACACAGTAAGACTAGTGGGTGAATGGCATGCGATCCGGCACCGACAATGATGCCGGCGCCGCTCCTCGGACTGTTGTCGGTCGCGCCCTGACCAGCACGCCTCGGGGTTGGACAAAGCTCGACGAACAGTGCGAGCAACCGATGTACCAGAGGATTTACGTCTGCAACTCAATGGCTTGGCGTTTAACCGGGAATTCCGGGCGGGGCCTACGGCGCCGTGCCGCAAGACCAGCACAGCTCGAACTGGCCCGGATTGGCCTCCGCGCAGGCGTGGCAGATCCAGTCGGCCCAGGGCACCGGGGGATGCTCGACCGCTTCGACGATGGCACGTGCACGCGACAGATCAGCCGGATCGGCAAGCCAGATTTCGGGCCAGGCATGGGTGAACGGAATCTCGCCGACGCCGCTTTGCGCATTCTGGTTGAACACATGCGCTTCGATACCGGCATCTTGCAGCCGGTGCAGCATCAGGTGGGCCTCGGGCAGCGAGCCGGCCGTGTAGCAGCGGATCACCAGACCAACGATCGGGATTGCACGGCGCCCACGGGTTTCGAATCCGGGAGCGGGGGGCACTTCGACGACCGAAGCAAGCCTTGGGGGGATCTCATTTCAGTGAGCGCCGGGCCGCTCCCGAGCGAACTGGCCCCTGGGGTTGGCGAAGCGCAGCGCAGCCTGGGGGTGGACGTTTCATGTCAGAACAGCGGCAGTTGGCCTCCCGTTGAAGGGCGCCGGAACTGTGTCGTGTCGAGTCCGCCTCGGCCACGATCGAGATCCAGGCGCGCGCATGCCGCCTCGAAGCGGCGCGCAAGCAGGTCTGCGAACAACCCCTGCCCTTTCATTCGCGACCCGAACCCGGGGTCGTTCTCGCGGCCGTCGCGCATCTGCCGCAGACGGCTCATCACATGCGCCGCCTTGAGCGGATAGTGCCGCTGCAGCCAGTCCTTGAACAGCTCCTTGATCTCGTAGGGCAGGCGCAGCAACACATACCCCGCGCGGCTGGCACCCGCCGCCGTAGCGGCCTCGAGCACCTTCTCCATGGCGTCATCGGTGAGGAACGGAATCACCGGCGCCACCAGCACGCCGGTCGGAACGCCCGCCGCCGACAGTTCGCCGATGGCCTCGATGCGACGGGCGGGGCTGCTGGCGCGGGGCTCGAGGTGACGCGCGATCTCGTGGTCGAGAGTGGTGACGCTGATGTACACCCGCACCAGACCGCGCGCCGCCATCGGCGCCAGCAGGTCGAGGTCGCGCAGCACCAGCGCGTTCTTGGTGACGATCCCGACCGGTTG
This sequence comes from Betaproteobacteria bacterium, assembly GCA_031393885.1. GTDB lineage: Bacteria > Pseudomonadota > Gammaproteobacteria > Burkholderiales. Next base: position 6,889 of record JANMWG010000022.1, read on the forward strand.
ACCGCACGCCGACATGACTTCGAGCAGCGCGCGCGTGATGCGATGCTCGCGCTCCACCGGCTGATACGGATCGGTGTTGGCGCCGAGCGCGATGGTCTGGCACCGATAGCCCGGCCGCGCGAGCTCGTCGCGCAGCAGTTCGGCGGCGTTGACCTTGGCGAACAGCCGGGTCTCGAAATCCAGGCCTGGCGACAAGCCGAGATAGGCATGACTCGGCCGGGCGTAGCAGTAGATGCAGCCGTGCTCGCAGCCACGGTAGGGGTTGATCGACAGGGTGAACGGGATGTCGGGCGACTCGTTGCGCGACAAGATGCTTTTGGCGTGTTCGCTCGTGACCTGGGTCGTGATCCGGGACGCCGCGGCGACCCCGTCGGGGTCGGACGGCGTGCCCCACCCGTCGTCGACGGCATCGGTGCGGGACTGCTCGAAGCGGCCTTCCGGATTGATACCGGCGCCGCGGCCCTTGAATGGCCGCGCCGCTCCGCCGTTGTGGGTGCGCATCGACATACTGGTGTTATAACCAGTGTTCGGCTTCAATGCAAGGGCAGCCGACACCGCCCCTGAAAAACCGGATGCCGAAACCCGGTTACCCGAGTTCCATCATCGAGAGCGACTTGCGGAACAACGCCGACGTCGGGTCGGCGAAGGTCTCGAGGATGCTGAAGTGATTATCGCCGGGGCAAACGATATCGGCACCGATGACCGACCGCCAGCGCTCGCGCAGCAGCTTGTGCTGGTATTGGAAGCCGTCGATCTCCGCGCTGCCGACCGCGGTGTGCAGCGGCGCATTGGTGGGAGGCACCATGAAGGCCGGGCTCATCTCGAGCGCCGATTCGTCGTCGAGCATCAGGTCGCCGTTGAGCGACGGCACCCGCTGGATCTCGGTGAGGTCATACACGCCGCTGATGGTGAGGCCGCCTTCGATGACGCGCTCGGGCAGATCCGCCATGTAGCGCGGCCATTGCGCGGCCAGCATCATGGTCGCCAGGTGCCCGCCGGCCGAGTGACCGGCAACATACAGCGAGTTGCCCGGCGCGCCATACCGGCTGGCCGTGCGGTAAAGCCATGCCGTGGCCTTGAGCATCTGCCGCACGATCTCGTCGATGCGCACCGACGGGCACAGCGCGTAGTTGGGCATCGCCACTGTCACGCCGTGGCGCACCAGCTCGGTCGCCAGGAACGAGTTGTCGCGCTTGTCCAGCGAACGCCAGTAGCCGCCGTGGATGAACATGAGCAATGCCCGACTGCGCCCCTCGGCCCGGAAGATGTCCATCTTCTCCATCGGGTGGTCGCCATAGGCGATGTCGAGGTCGCAATCCAGTTCCTCACGGGCCTGCTTGGACTGCTTGTTCCAGCGGTCGAAATACTGCGAAAAATCGGGCACCGCCGCCCGATTGTTGTAGCGCCTCTCGAAAATCGCGCCGTGATCGTCCATTGCCGTGATCCCCTGGTTTTATGAACTTCTCGAGCCGCAACCCGACGCCTGAAGGGGCGCGTCGGGCACGAAAAGGCGTTATTGAACCCAATTGCGCCGACCGCTGTCCACTACGGCGTTGAAAAATCCTGAAAAAACCGGGTGTTGTCGTTCGGCGCAATTGCCGGTCCGGCCGTTTCCGGCCTCGATCGACCCCAAAAACGGCGGCAACGCCGCGTTGCCGCCACCCGGACGGCCAAGCACAATCTCACGCCCTGTTCGCGAGCCGATACCATGCCGACGTCCAAGCCCCACCCCGGATTCCTGGTCGATACCGCCTGGCTGGCCACCAGTCTGGCCGATCCCGCTGTTGTCACCCTCGACGCCACCACCCATCTGCTGCCCAGCCCCGACCGGCCGTACGACGTGGTGTCCGGCCGGGCGGACTTTGAACTGGGCCACATCCCGGGCGCCCGGTTCGCCGACATCGACAACGACCTGTCCGACCCGGCGCAGCAGGCTCCCCTGCACTTCATGCTGCCATCGCCACAGCGGTTTGCCGCCGGCGTTGGCGCACTCGGCGTCGGCAATGACACCCATGTGGTGTGCTACTCGACCGCCAATCACTGGTGGGCAACGCGCCTGTGGTGGATGTTTCGCGTCTTCGGGTATCACCGTGTGAGCGTCCTGGACGGCGGCTTCCAGAAATGGCGCGCGGAAGCCCGCAGCGTCGAGACCGGACCAGCCCCGACCCCATCCCCGCGACGATTCGACGCAGTCTTCCATCCTTCGCTGGTTGCCGACCGGCACGACGTGCTCGCGGCCATCGGCAATGCCGGCATCTGCACGGTCAACGCGCTGCGCCCGGAACAGCACCGGGGCGAGGGCGGCACGCGCTATGGCCGCCTCGGCCACATCGCCGGCAGCACCAACGTCGCGGCCGCCGACCTCGTCAACGCGGACAACACGTTCAAGTCACCGGACGAGCTTCGCCATCTGCTGGCCGGGCCCCTGGCGGCGCCCACGGTCATCACCTATTGCGGCGGTGGCATCGCCGCGTCGAGCACGACGCTGGCGCTCACCATGCTCGGACATTCCGAGGTACGGCTGTACGATGCCTCGTTATCCGAATGGGCACCTGACCCATCGCTGCCGATGGCAACCGGCAACTGATCGTGTCCTCTGCCCCGCTGCCCCTCTTCGGCTCTTCCCTTTGGTGTCGAAAACAGACCGGTCCACCACCATGATCCAAATCCTCGCACGCCTGCTTCTGGGCCTGTCGCTCCTGCTGGGCGCCACGCTGGCCCTCGCCGTTGTCGAAATCGACCAGCCGGCTCCCCCGTTGCGCGGCACCCTGGTCTCCGGCGACAAGTTCGACCTCGCCGACTATCGCGGCAAGGTCGTTCTGGTGAACTTCTACTCGAGCTACTGCCGCTTCTGCGCGCTCGAGATCGGTACCCTCGAAACCTTCCACGACGACCTGAAAGACCGGGGCTTCGAAGTCATCGTCATCGGCGTCGACGCCCTCGAAGACAAGGGCCGGGTGGCGCGCATGCTGGGCATCTACAACCTGCAAGGCGCGATGGCCGACGAACTCGACGCGACCGGCTTCGAGCGCCGCTATCCGACCCCGACCGCCTACCTCATCGACCGCGAAGGCATCGTCCGCGCCAAGACGACCGGCCCCAAGACCCCGCCGCGCATGCGCGAATTACTCGGGCCGTATATCAACAACTGACCCTTCGTTTGCTCAGAACCAGATTTCCATGCGCAGGCCGTGGGCGTCCAACGGGGGGTCGCCGACCGGCACCCGGTGCGCCTCGTGTCGATGGATCCGCCGGGCGACATCGGCGAGCACGAGCGCATCGATCACGTCATCGATCGCCAGCCCGCGCGGACCCAGCCGAAGCCGCACGCCCGCCGGATCGGGCAGGGCCGCGCCAAACACCTTTCGCAGCAGGGCAGTACGCTCTCGTTGTCCGGCAGTGGTGCGCTTGCGGTGCCGCAACTGGCGCCCGTCGTTGAGGCCGCGAAACGCCAGTTCGGGATGAGCCTCTCGTATCCAGGCCTGATGCGCCGGCGCAATCACGGCGTCGATCTCGCGAATCCGCGGCACGATGTTGAACGACTGGATCGATAACCCGCCGCCCTGCAAGACCATGGCATGCTGGTGGTCCGATGCTTCCAGCGCCGAGCGTGCGGGCGGGCTGAACACGCTCGACGTCCACCCGGCGCCCAGCAGTTGCCGGGCTTCCTGGTCGCAGCGCCGCCCACCCGGCAGGTAACGGGACGGCAAGCCGATCGGCATGTCGACCGCCATCACGACCGGTGGCGCCGCCAGCGCAAGCAACTCCTCGAAGCGCTCGACCAGACGCAGCTCGAGCCGCACCACCTGCGGCTGGCCGTCGGCGAACTCGGCGAACGCCGCGACCCAGCCCGCGCGACAGCCATCCAGGCCGACCACCGACGTCATGCCGCCCGCGGCGGGTAAGGCAGAAGACGAACGATCTTTTCCGTAGCGGACGGCCATGAGCCGGATAATACCGGTCGCGTCGCCATCCTCCCCGCTGCTCCATGCTTCTCGTCGCCATCCTGTTGCTGCAGATCGCCGCGCCATTGGTACTGCTCGGTGCGATGATCGTCCGCCCCCCGCGCAGCCGGGCCGGACTGCTGGTGCTGGCGACACTCTGGGCGGGATTCCTGCTGGCGATCACCGCGCTCGGCGACTGGACTGTCCTGCCCTGGTGGCTACCCTATGCGCTGGCAGCGCTGTCGATCCCGATGCTGTGGCACTGGCGTACCCGCTGGCCCTTGGCACCTGCCTGGCCGCAAGGAACGCGAGCGGTGGTGCTGCTCACCCTGGGCGCAGTCGCAACCGGTGGCTGCCTCTGGGTTGCCTGGCTCGGCGCCGAAGGTCGCCAGCTCCCCGACGTGCCCGCGGCAGACCTCGCCTTCCCTCTGCGCGGCGGCACGTTCGCTGTGGCGAGCGGCGGTGCCAATGCGCTGCTCGACTTGCATACCGCCACCTCGGCCGACCCGCGCTTCATCGCCCACCCCGAATACCGCACCGACTTCGTTCGCCTCAACGCGATCGGCATGCGCGCGAGCGGCCTGTTTCCCGCCGACCCGGCGCGCTACGCGATCTTCGGCACGCCGGTGATCGCGCCGTGCGCAGGCGTCGTGACCAATGCCGAAGGCAGCCTGCCCGATCTTGCTGCACCCGCGTCGGACCCGCATCACACCCTCGGCAACCACGTCGTGCTCGACTGCGGCGGCACCATCGTCACGCTGGCGCATCTGCGGCAGGGCTCGCTGGCGGTGCGGCAGGGCCAGCGCATCGACACCGGCGCGGTGATGGCGGCTGTCGGCAACGCCGGCGACAGCCGCGAGCCGCATCTCGCCGTCACCGCCAAACGCCGCGGCACCGCGCTGCTGCTCGGTGGCGATGCGATGCCGATGCGCTTCGACGGCCGTTACCTCACGCGTAACCAGCGCCATGAAAACTAATCCCTTGTTGGTGGCGGTCGCGACCGCGATGCTTGCCACCGGCGGCGCGGCGGACGCAGCAACGCCGAGCTTCCTGTGCACCAAGGCAAAGGGGTGGATGCAGACCACCATCTGCGGGTCCGAGCGCCTGTCCGACCTCGACCTGCAACTCGCCGTCGCCTACGCGCGCATGCTCAGGGTGACCAGCGGCACCGCGCGGCGCTCGCTCCAAGACGAACAGCGCGCCTGGTCGGCCACCCGCAACGAATGCCGCGAAGCATCGGAACCGGTGGCCTGCCTGGAGGATCGCTACCAGCACCAGATCGCTGCCCTCGAATCGCGGCCCGACTATCCGGGCGAGCGCCGCCAGATCGTGGAAGAACTACCGCCCGATTCGATCGCCGAAGCGGGCCGCGGCTGGACCCGCGAGCTTTCGAAGTACCAGCGCGCCATCCGCGCCTGTCGCGAAGAGGCGCCCAATCCGATCAGCAAGGCACTGGTGGTATGGCGCGCCGGCGACGACGGCACCATCGGCATGCGCCTGGTCGACTGGCAACAGAAGGAATGGGTCTGCATGGCGCATGCCGACGGACACAAGGTGTTCGATTTCCGGGCGCGCGATCCGGAGGCATCGTTGCCGAGCGCCGGGCCGGTCTATCACCTCGATGCCAAGCGCCCGCCGGCATGCCGCGCGGCAACCCAGGTGCTCGACGTGAACGGCAGACCCGCCGGCTGGATCAGCGACGCGGATTGTTGAGTTGACGTCCACCCCCAGGCTGCACTGCGCCAGCCCCCTCGAGGGGGCTGGCGTTCTCTGGAAACCCTGCGGGCACAGTGGGGCTGTAGTTGCGCCGGATGCACGCCAGCCGGTACATTCTCCCGCATAGGGGGCCTGGGCGCGGTTGCGCCGCGTGGTTCCCGTCGCACTATCCCGGGTGCCTGGCAGCGCCCCCGGTTTCCTTTCAGGGGGTCAGGATGACAAGCAGGTACGCTGCGCCAGTCGGCTTCGACACCGCTGCCATCGGGCGGTGGCGCTTCGGTCGGAGTGACCGCAGGGGCGGGCGGGGCGGTGGCCTACGACTTGTGCTGTGCGGTGCTGCTGTCTTGCTGGCGCTGATCATCGTGCACGCCGATGTGCGGGCCGACACCTACTACGACGCCGGCATCGGCAGCCAATCCCAACACCGGCCACCGCCCCATCAATGGACCACTTTTGTGCACGTCGACGGCCAGCCCGAGGCGGTGCCCGCCGAGTGGGTCGCCACGCCCGAAGGCCGGTTCGCCCACTCCCTCAAGATTCCCGATCCCGTTCCCAAAGACAGCGGCTACCGCTGGTGGATGAGTTCCAAGGACTACTTCAAGCACCTGTGCGATACGGAGGCGGGGGAGTTCATCTACGACAAGGTCGAGAACGTGGAGGGGTTTTTGTTTATGCGGCCGCCGGGGCGGCCTAGTGATTCGGATCTGATGGACAAGTACAAGTTGGAGGCGCCGGGGTTTGAGGCACCGTATCAGTTGAGTAGAGACAGCATCGAAGATCAAGGGACCATATTTGTAGCTCCTCCCTACCGTCGCTATCTATACATCGAGCAGCCTAAACGTGGGGTTCCAGATCCGGGATATCTCGTGGCAAGCGGCTACAAGAAGCACGGTGGTGTACTTTCAGTCGTTGAGTTGAAGCCTGCTGCGTCGAGTGGCTACGCCGTAACATGGCGTGGGTTGCGT
>JANMWG010000073.1:0-1855 GCA_031393885.1 Betaproteobacteria bacterium
GCGCAACGGCCGCCTGGTATTCCGCGACATGAACACGGGCGCGCCGACCAACGTCGAGATTGCCGATGGCATCGTCAACCTGCAGGCACAGTACGGCATCTCGACGGCCCCGAACGTGCAGAACATCAACCAGTGGGTCAATGCCGTGAACGGCGGCCCCGGCAACTTCGCGAACCCGGCCATGACTGAACTCGGCCGCATCAAGGCCGTGCGCATCGCGGTGGTGGCGCGCAGCCAACTCATGGAGAAAGCCGACATCACCTCGCTCGACATGACCTGCGTCAACACGTCGGGCACCAACCTGAATGGGCCCTGCGCCTGGCGCGACACCGGGGCTAGTCCGGCGCCGTCGATCGTGTTGAGCGGGGATGCCAACTGGCGCCGCTACCGCTACCGCGTCTATGAAACCATCATTCCGCTGCGCAACGTGATGTGGCAATCCTTCTGAGGACGCGCCGATGAACCTTCAACGCTTCCAGTCCCCGCAAGCCCCGTTCGCGCCACGCCACCAGCGTGGGGTCGTGCTCGTGATCTCGCTGATCGTGCTGGTGGCACTCACGCTGGCAGGTATCGCGCTGGTGCGTTCGACCGATACCGCCAACGTGATCGCCGGCAACATGGCGTTTCGCATGGGCGCCCTTCAGGCCGTCGATACCGGCGTCGAAACCGCGTTCAACGCCACCACGTCGGATACCGGCTTCTTCGCCGCGCCCAGCGTCGCGACCTCGACCGCCGAGGGACAGTACTTTCCCATCATCAACGACGCCAACAGCGACGGCATGCCCGATGTCGACTGGAGCACCGTGCCCGGCACCACGGTGCAGGACAACACGGTGCGCTGGGTGGTCGAGCGGCTGTGCTCGATCAACGTCGCCGGCAACCAGGCCGAGCAGATCGCGGAGAGTTGCGCAGTCGTGCCGGGACCCTACAACAGCTCGCAGCGCGGCGGCGCCGCCGTGCGCAACCCGACCCAGAACACGACCTACCGCGCCACCGTCCGCGTCGAGGGTCCCAGAAACACGCTCGTGATCGGGCAGGCCATCGTCGCCCGATGACATCAACCGGACCCGCCACGGCGCCGCATCCGACCCCGGACCGCGTCGCGAAAACTTCAGTGGAGAACCTCATGACACAAGACCATTCACGACCGGCCCATTCACGACCGCGCCGGACCGCCTCGGCCATCCTGGCGACGACGCTGATCTGGTCGCAGCTGGCCCAGGTCGCCGTGGCCGTACCCACCGATCTCGCGGATACGCCGATGGCGACGGCGGGCCGGGCCAAACCCAACCTGATCTTCGTGGTCGACGATTCGGGGTCGATGGACGGCGAATTCCTGCCGCCCCGGGGCTTCTCGACCAATGATGGCGCGGCCTGGTGGAACACGACAGACCGCCGCTTCATCGGCCGCGACAACTTGGACGGCTTCAGTTCGTTCGTTCCTGCACCGGGGGTGTCGCCGAACGATCCGATCGGTGGTCCGTTCAACTTCAACACGGCTGGCATTGCGAGTGCGACCTGGAAGAAGTACATCTACCTGTTTCCGAACGGCACCTGCGGCGGCAACTGCGATTCGCGTGGCTACGCCGACGCTTCGGATGACCATTTCGCGGTTCCGCCCACGCGCGAGTTCGCCTACTTCCGCAGCCCGGTCTACAACGCCCAGTACTACAACCCGGCGGTCAACTACGATCCGTGGCGACCGTATCACGATGGCACCACCCTGCGCACACCGCAGAACTACGACAACACCGGCACCGGCCTCTGGACCGCGGTTCGCAGCCACCCCTATTACCCGACCCCGACCACGACCAGCAGCACCTTCAATCTCACCGTCCCGGTGCCGAAGCCCACC
>JANMWG010000075.1:0-8367 GCA_031393885.1 Betaproteobacteria bacterium
CGAACGATTCCATCGCCACTATGCCGGCACGGTGCAGGGGCCGGTACTGCGCTACGAAGTCGACGGGCTGCAGATGATGAATTTCGTCTGCCACGGCGCCCTCGGTGGCGGCGTGTCGCGCAGCCTGTGCCTCGACAACTACGGCAAGTCGCTGTCGGCGGCGATCCTCGGCTTCGAGCTGGAGATTCCGGACGAGTTGCGGGGGAAGCTGCACGGGCCGCTCTGAGCGGCCCGTGAGCCGGGGTGCCCCGGAAGCCCTCCCCTTGACCTGCCGGTTGGACAGTCGCAACATGTCTGGGTAATAAAAAGGCAGTGAACAAAAAGCAGGGGAGGAGGAGATCGATGGGGCTGTTCACGCGCCTTCTGTGGGCGTTTTCGCTTATCGTTGCGACCAGCACATCTGCCATTGCCGCCGATGAAGAGGCGCTGCCCAAGGGTGACCCCGAGCGCGGCGAAACCCTCTATCTGCGCTATTGCCGTGGCTGCCACGGCGAAGACGGCCGTGGCGACGCTCTGGTGTTCATGCCCCACGTCAACAACCTCACCAAAAAAGGTTACGTCGACCTGCTGCCCGACGCCTATCTCCTGCTCGCGATCTCGAAGGGCGGCGTCGCCATCGGCAAGAGCAGCTACATGCCGGCCTGGAACGAAACGCTCACGCGCGAACAGATGCTCGACATCATCGCGCACCTGCGCCGCTTGCCGCTCTTCTGAGCGCCACTTCACTTTCCTGTTTCCACACCAGTCATCACGCCGAGGAGGTCATTTCCCAACGTCATTTCCGCACCACGCAACGTGATCTGTTTGGCGACAGTGTTCCAAAACATAACTACAAGCTGTTCCATGCCAACAAGGAGGATCCATGAAAGCGTCAATAGCACTGCTGATTGCAGCATTCGCCCTACCCCTCGCGACATCCGTCGCCCGGGCCGACATGGAACCGCAAAAGGGCACCGGCAGCGCCGGTGGCTGGGCCCCGCGGATCGCCGTGACCCCCGACCCTTCGAAGATCATCGTGCCCAAGGGCTACAAGGTGAGCGTGTTCGCCGCCGGGCTCGACACCCCATCCGCGGCCACCGTCGACGGTGACGGCAATGTGTGGGTCGCGATCTCCGGGCCGCTGTTCATGGGTGGCACCGAGGCCGCCCACATCAAGGTCTTCGACAAGAGCGGCGCCCTCATCAAAGAGATCGGCAAGGGCACGTTCACCACGGTGATGAACGAGATCGGCTACTGCCCCGACAACAAGAAGATCTACATCCCGGAATACGGCGAGAAGATCTGGGAGATGGACGGCGTCAATGGCGAGCTCAAGCTCATCGTCAAAGACCTGATGATCGGGGATCACCGCAACGGCGGCGTCACCTGCAAGGATGGCTACCTGTACTTCGCGCTGGGGCTGCCGAGCAATGACGGCTTCGCCGATCCGGACAACCACGGCTGGCCGGACATCCCGAAAGATCCGTTCTGGGTTGCCCACCCCGACGGCTTCCCGCCCACGCCGCACGATGCGGCCTGCCGCGACCTGGTGCACACCGGCCTCAACGTCAAGTCGTCCGACGGCCGCCTGACCGGTGCCTATCTGCCGGTCGGCGTCGCCGCCAAGCCGGGCCAGATCATCAAGGCCACTGTGCCCTGCGGTGGTTCGGTGATGCGAGTGAAGATGAGCGACAAGGGCGCCGATGGCATTTATCCGCACAGCAAGATGGAAGTCTATGCGATGGGATTCCGCAACCAGTCCGGGGTTGCATTCGGCCCCAAGGGCACGCGCTTCGAGAATACCCTGGCGGTGTCGGACAACGGCGCCAACGATCTCGGCCATCGGCGCCTCGCCAACAGTCCGGAGAAGTTGTGGATGGTGACCGAGAAAGGCCAGGACGCAGGCTTTCCCGACAAGGACGGCTTCGGCTTTGTGACCAACAAGAAGTCGTCGCTGTTCCGCTGGACCAGCTCGAAGATCGAGCGGCCGTATCCGCAGCTCTACATCGGCGACAAGCCGTTCGTGCCGAAGATGCCGCCCTATCACTTCCCGGTGCACGTCGACGGCGTGCGTGGCGTGCCGCTGATCGCGTCGAATCCCAACCCGAATGGCTACCTCAACCCGGTGATGGAGTGGGACACCAACAACCCGATGGACGGGATCGCCTGGGCACCGCCGGGCTACAAGGCCGGCCGCGAAACCATCTTCGCCGCCATCTTCGGGATCATCGACAATGGCCCCGACAGCCTCGTGGCCACGTGGCCCGCGATCATCAAGATCGACTTTCTCGAACCGGCTGGCGTGAAGTGGTCGTATTTCGCGCGCAATGTCGACATGGGCCCGAACGCCTACCAGAAGCCGGAGAACCGTGGCGGCCTGGAGCGCACCAACGACGTGGTGTTCAGCAACGACGGCAAGACCATGTACGTGGTCGACTACGGCGAGCTCTACACCGACTTCACGATGCCCACGCCGTTCTACGTCACGCCGAAGTCCGGCGTGGTCTGGGCGATCACGTCGGAGTGATAGCAGTTGTCTAGAGGGCGGGACGGTGCTGTCGAGCCGTCCCGCTTTTTTTTGTTTTCGGGCATCGTTGCCGGTATGCGGGCGCGCCCGTCGGGCGAGGGGTCGACATGACAACAGGTTGCAGGTTCGCCAGTGCGGTGCCGGTCTGGCTCGCGCTGTTCGCCGTAAATGCCGTCGCCGCTGACCAAAGTGCCGCAATGGCATCGTCGGATCGGCCGGCCCAAGTGAATGCGCCGGGCGTCGATGTGTCGGCCTATCGCGTCCCGACACTGCTTTCCGAAACCACGCAGGGGGTGTCGGTGATCACGGCGGACGATATCCGTTTCCGCAATGCAAGCTCCGTGATCGAGCTGATGAACCAGGTACCCGGCCTTCACGTCGACCAGGTGGGCGGCCCCGGCGGCACCGCGTCGGCCTACATCCGCGGCAGCGATCCGAATTTCGTCCTCGTGCTGGTGGACGGCATACGGCTGAACGACCCGACCACGCAGCGCGGCGGCGCGATCGATCTGTCATCGCTCACCATGGCAAACATCGAGCGCATCGAAGTGATTCGCGGCGGCGGCTCGGCACTCTATGGCTCCGATGCCATGGGCGGTGTCATCAACATCGTCACCAAACGCGGCAGCGCGGACGGCATCGGCGTCAGTGCGAACGCAGGTGTGGGTACGCGCGGCTACCGCACCGCCGACGGCGCCATCTCCGGCGGCAACGAAACGGCACGATTTCGCTTCGGCATCTCCAACCTGAAGGACGGCCTCACCACCGAAGGCGGTACGCTCGACCAGACCACGCTAAGCGGCGCTCTGGATGTTCGCCTCGCCGAAAACGCCGAATTCCACGTCACTGCGCTGGGCAGCAGCCGCGGCAGTACCAGCTTTCCCGACACCAGCGGCGGCATCCGGCTCGCGGTCTTCCGCGATCTCGACCAGAAGCATGCCGACGAAAACACCGTCGGCGCGGGCCTGACGTGGCGACCAGCGGATGCTGTCGACCTGAAACTGCAACTGTCGAATTACATGCGCACGGAAGACATCCGCTCGCCCGGCATCTCGCCCGGCTTTCCGATTCCGGCCACGGATTCGCATACACAGTTTTCGCGCAACGGGGCGCTGGCGAGCGCGACCTTCCGTCTGCCGTACGCCTCGGTGCTGACAGCCGGCTACGAGTATCTGGGCGAATCGGGCACCAACACCACGTCGATCCCATCGTTCTTCATCACGCCCACCTTCAGCCAGGAGCGCAACACCAATTCGGGATTTGCCGAACTGAAGTCAGCGCCGCTGACCGACCTCATCCTGCGGGCCGGATTGCGCTACGACGACGTGACGGCGTTGGGCGGCCGCTCCAGCCCGAGCGCCGGCGTGCGCTACACCCTCGGTTCGACCGGCACCGTGTTCAAGGCTAACGCCAGCCGCGGCTTCAAGGCGCCCAGTTTCTACGCACTGAGCAACCCGCTGGTCGGCGACCCGAACCTGTTGCCGGAGACCAGCGTCAATGCCGAGGCCGGCGTCGAGCAGTGGCTATTCGCGGACCGCGCGTTCGCCAGCCTGACGTGGTTTCGCAATCACTTTCGCAACCTGATCGACTTCGATCCCACCATCACCAAGCTGGTGAATCGCTCGCCGATCACGGCGCAGGGCGCGGAGATGGAGTTCAGCGTCAAGCCGATCGACACGCTGTCGGTCGGACTGCAGGCGACCTATGCGCCAACCCGGATCGATGCCACCGACGAGCACATCCGCAACCGGCCCGACTGGCGTGGCGGCCTCACCGTCACCTGGATCGCGAACGAGAAAATCAGGCTCGGCTGGCGCACGTTGTATGTGGGCACGGCGCTCGATTCGTCGATACCCACCGGCATCATCACGCTGGAGCCTTATTGGCGCACGGATATCAACGGCTCGTACGCGCTGACCGACAAGGTGACCTGCACCGCCGCGATCGACAACCTGTTCGACAAGCGCTACGAGCAATTCATCGGCTTCAGCAACCCTGGCATCCGCTTCCGGGTCGGTGTGACGGCGCGGTTCTGAGACCCCGGCGGGGCTTGACAAAAAAAAGAGCCCGATCGAACCGATCGGGCTCCAGCCCAGCCGTTGTGGGGAGCTACTGCTTGCGACGCCGCATCATCAGGCCGAGACCGGCCAAGCCTGCCACCAGGGTTGCATAGGTGGAAGGTTCGGGGACGGCCTGCAGTATCTTTGTGGAGCCGCGGATATCGTTGATGTCATCGCCGAAATTGATTTCGACCAGTTCGGTTTCTCCCTTGTGACCTCCATGCCGATGACCCCGCACCGGCGGAATCACCGGCGGCGGCAGCGGATCACCCGGCACGACCACCGGCGGCGGCGGCACGTTCGGGAACAGGGTCGTGATGTTCTGGTTGAACGCGACGCTGTCGATCAGGAAGTCCCACACCTGCGGCGCGCCGGTGGGCGAGATGACCACGTTGGTGATGCCGCCAGCACTGTTGAGATCGATCAAGCCGTAACCCGAGTTGAAGTTCGGCAGGATGCCCGCGATCGTCTGGCTGGCAACCAGGTTGGCGCCGTTGAAGGCATCGACCTTGTAGCCCTGGGTGAAGGTTTCGCCATTGAAGAGCGCGAAGCTCACTTCGGTGGTGGTGAACGCCGGATCGATGGAGATCGTGAGCGACTTCGCCAGGCTGTTGCCGAAATCCGCCGTGCCATAGACATTGGGAGCGGTCGCGAAGGCGATGGCCGGAAAAAAGGTGGCATCACCGAGAACCACGCCACCGGAAAACGTCGCGGGTGCGGTGACGATGGTCTGCGGCCCCGGAACCGCCACATAGATGCTCGGCCCGGCCGGCGTACCGGGGGGATCGAAGTTGACGAGCGCGACAGCCGCGCCGGCGGGCGTGATACCCGTCCCGGCGATGGCGGCGAGTCCGGCCGCGATTGCGCCGGCGTGTTTCAGTTTCATGAGTTGATCCTCTGGTAGATTTCGACAACGTTCAAGTCATACGCCGGATCGCGACTCGGGGTTCGCGATCCGGATGCCGCACACTATTTCGAGATCGCGTCAGCGCTTCCGGTCAGCGCCTCTGCCGACGCGCCATCAGTCCGAGCACACCGAGACCCGCGAGCAGCATCGCGCAGATGCCGGGTTCGGGCACCGCCCTGATCAGGGCATCGCTGTTGTCGGGCGCGAAATCGGACACATGCACATTGGCGAGCGAATTGACGTCGCGCGGCCACAGATTCCAGCCCCACGTGGTAGGCGCGCCGATGCCGGGTTCGAAAAACGACAGCGGCGCGAAGGCGGTGAGTGTGTTGCCGGCGATGCTCACGCTGCCGGCACCGAGGGTATGGCCGCCGCCATAGAACAGATCGGTGACATGGCCGGTACCCGCCGGGGTCACGATGAGCACGGTGTCGAAGAAAACACCAGAACCGATTTTCGGCAGCCCGCCCGGCGGGCCGCCGCTCTGGAAGACGTTGTTGCCGACATTGCCCCAGCCACGGTCGATGCCGAATACATAGATGGCGTCGGGCGACGTGCCGATGGCGCCGTTGAGCGTTGTACTGAAGACCAGTTGCGAACTGGCCTGGTCGAACCGCACGTCAGCGGACAGGACGTCGAGATCGCCGTTGTGGGGTCCGGTGTAGGAACCCAGAAAATCGCCAGCGGGATCGCCGATGGCAAAAGCGCTCGATGCCTGGACGCCCATCGACAACAGCCCGGCGCACAGCCATGGCCGCCACTTCATCCGAATCGTCATTGCATGCCTCCCCAAAGTAGATGCGCACCGGCCGACGGCCGGAATGCGGCCTGGAAAACCATCGAATCGGCTTTGTTCTCGATCTGTCCGCGGTACCTCGAGGTGCACCGCGGCGTCCCCCGCCTGATCCATGCAGCGCCACACCGATACGCGCCAGTTAGCGCGCCGGGTGTCGCAGCTCCATGCGGTCAATGCCGCCGACCGCGAAAAAGGTTCAATCCGTGAGATTTTTATTTTCTGGCCGGTCTGGTTACGGCGTCACAAGACGGACCAACGGCGCGTGCAGGTGCCTCGCAAAGGCGGGCGCCGAAGAGGTTCTGGCGAACGCGGGTACCCGCCTAGAACCGATGCGACACCGACAACACCACAGTCGTGCGGCAATGCCCATTCTCCAGCGGGCATTGCGCCGGGCTTCGGTTGGTGCCGATCAGGCTCAATTCGAGCAGAAACCCTGAGAGATCGACACCGATCGCCGCCTTGAAGTCCAGCCGGGAGCCGTCGACCCCGAAATAGCCACCGTAGGGCGAACGCCCGATGACGAGATAGCCCAGGTGCGCCGATGCGCGATAGCGCCCGCCGAAAACCATCGACCGGTTGGCGTCGAGATACCAGGAGCGCGCGCCTACCCCGTAGTAGTCGGTGGAGTTGAACAGGCGGGCGCTGGTGGTGCCATCGCCGGCCCCCGCATACCATTCGGTGTAGTCGTAGCCCGGTCGGTGATCCGGTTGCGGAAGACGGTGGGTCGCGACACCCAGATCCCAGACGACATCACCGGCAAGCTGGTGAGCGAAACCCCCGTACAACAAAGCGCGGGTACCGACGATGTCGGTGCCGATGCGCACGTTCGAGAGCAACGCACCCGCGTAGGGTCCCGCCGGATGTTCGAACGCGATGCTGGCCTGCAGGGCCGGGCGCCCATCGGTGAGGGATACGCCCCGATACCGGTCATCGGACAGGACGGCGACGGTACCGGAGACATCGGCCCTGGCTGCGCCCGCCGACAGCAGCGCGGCTGCGACCCAGTGCCGCGCGCAAATCCACACCGATCAGGACGCGTGCCTGGCGGAGGTACTACCTCCGACCGGATTCGCCTTTGCGCAGCAGCACGCGCATGACGCGCGCGCCGCGACCCGGTCGAGTGCCGCGCAAAGATCGGGCACGGCACCGGCGGTCTTGGTCGGGCTGGGTTGCTGCAGCGACGAGCGCAGCAGGATGGCCACCTGGTTCGGCTCGAGCCGAGGGGAGCATTCGAGCAGCAGCGCGGTCACGCCGGTGACATGCGCGGTGGCGAAGGATGTTCCCGACACCAGTCCCCAGCGTCCGTTCGGGATGGTGGTCAGCACGTCGGTTCCAGGCGCGAAGACAGTACCGGCGGGAACCCGAGGCGACCATTCGGTGGCGACTGCGACGACGCCCGGATGATGCGCGGGAAAGGTCTCGCCGGTCGCACTGGGATCGACCGCTCCGAGGATGGTGATGCCCCGCTCCAGCGCCTTGTCGAGCAGCCGCTCCAGCAGCCGGTCGCGCGGTCCGCCCAGGCTCAGGTTGATGACCCGCACGTTTCGCGTGAGCGCGTATTGCAATGCCTTGGCCAACGTGAAGGTATCGCAGACCGCCGCGCCGTCCAGCCGGGCGTCGGGCCAGCAGGCCCGCAGCGAGATCAGCGATGCGCCAGGCGCGATGCCGCCGATGTCCGAATGAGGCTTCGCGACGATGACGCCGGCCACCGCCGTGCCATGAAACTCGGCGCCGAACGGCGTGCCGTCGACGAAGTTGCGGGTCTCCGCGATCTGCCCCCGCAGCGCCGGATGCCGCAGATCGACGCCGGTGTCGATCTGCGCGACGACGACACCCTTGCCGGTGGCACTATGGTACTGGCCTGCAAGACCGGAAATGGCGGGGTCTTCCGCCCGTTGAGCCGCGGTGGTGCCGGTCCCGAGCACACGAAAGGACTGAAGCGCCTGCGCCGACTCGACCCGCGGGTCGGCGGAGAGGCTTTCGATCACGTCGGCCGGTGTCCGGCCTGCCGTCACCTCGGCGACGAAACATCTGACCCCGAGCGCCGGCATCGGCCAATCGGCGAGAACCGTGAAGCCATAGGCCTTGGCGAGCGCCC
>JANMWG010000080.1:0-24927 GCA_031393885.1 Betaproteobacteria bacterium
GCTTCGGTGGCGCTGAAGCGGGCCAGCAAGCCCGCGGGCATGGCCTGGCTGATCGGGGGCATGAAGCCGCCGGCCGCCACCTTCCAGAACGGCGTCGCCAACAGATCACGGTTCCACCACACGGCTCACACCTCATTGGAATCACGAGCCTGCCTCCAGACTCATACCTCGGCGGACAAGATGGTGGCTGGCATCGCGCCGCAGATGAGGCGCAAAATAAGGGCTACGCGTTAGCCGCGTCCGTAAAATCCTGCCCCTGTCAACGAACTCCGATGGGTGTCAAAGACATCGACATTCGCAACCGCCCCGCCTACGGTCTTGCCGAGGCAGCACGCTATCTGAAACTGCCCGCCGCGACCCTGCGCTCTTGGGTGGTTGGGCGTGCGTACCCCAGAGGTAATACCCGCGCGACCTTCCAGCCGCTGATTCAGCCTGCCGGCAATCCACCGCCATTGCTGTCGTTCTATAACCTCATCGAGGCACATGTGCTGCGCTCGCTTCGAACGGAGCACGGCGTTGCCATCAAGGAACTCCGCACAGCCATCGAGTACGCCGAGAACTCCCTCGACATCCGGCGCCTCCTGCTAAGCAAGGACCTGAGCACCCATGCGGGTCAAGTGTTTCTCGACGAGTACGGCAAGCTCATCAATCTGAGCACATCCGGTCAGTTGGCAATGCGCCGTCTGCTCGACGAATACCTGAAACGCGTCGAGTGGGATCAGTGGGAATTTCCCGTGCGCCTCTACCCCTACGTGTCGGCTCAGCCGACCGTGCCCCGGCCGATCGCCATCGATCCCAATATCGCCTTCGGTCGCCCCATCGTGCTTAAGAAAGGCATCTCCACCGAAGCTATCGCCGCACGCATCGATGCCGGGGAAACTGTTGCAGCGCTGGCCGAAGACTACGACCTCGAGCCGCAGGAAGTCGAAGAAGCCATCATCTACGAACGGGCTGCTTGAGCCGCATCTATTTCACCGATAGGAATCTCGGGAAGCAATTCCCGGCGATTCTCACCGCTGCTGGCCTCCAGGTTGAACGCCACGTCGATCTGTTTCCGCCGGATGGCTCGGACGAACAGTGGCCCGCATACTGCGGCGCCAACGGTTGCATTGCGATCACACACGACCAACGGATCCGTCACAGGGTCAACGAGCGCGAAGCCGTCATTCAGAACAGCGTTGCCCTTCTGATCGTAATCGGTAGTGCACCGTACCCGGTGCTTGCGAAACATTTTGTTGGAATGCTGGCGAAGATCGAGGCATTTCTCGACAAACAAACTCCCCCGTTCATCGCGAAGGTTTACCGGCCGTCGCCATCCGACCTTGCGATGAATCCATCGGCGCGAGGCTTGGTTTCGCGCTGGTATCCAAAATAGCCGCATGGTTGGCCAGAGGATGGCAATTTTGCGACTACGACTCATAACCTGGCTTCGTCGGCTGAACTCGCGCGGCGTAAGCAACTTGCCATCGCCTTCACGCGGTCCCAGGTCACGACCGAGTCGAAGGTGCACAGGGTCTTGCGATATCGAGATCGCAACTAAATGTCGTCATGCAAGACTTGCCCCTGGCGCTACAAGACTGTTCCATGTCAAGGGCGAGGCGCCAGCAATACTCAGATCGAAAGCGATAGATCTATGGATCAGCCCGCCTCGACAGTTGCGTCAGACCAACCAACTGTTAAGAGTTATACGATTGGAGTTCCCATTGCGCGAGCGGGATACCGTTGGCCACAACCTTCGCTTCCGCTACGATGTTTTCGTAAAGCGACAACGAATCGAGCTTCGTCCACTTGATCTTCTTGAATTTTGGTAGACGCGCCAAGATCACGGCATCGAACGGGCAGTGCGGTGGCATGGGAATCCAACCCAGGCACCAGGCGTACTTCAGATAAAGATTCAGGCATTTCTGGGCCGAACCAATCCGGAATCGGCCGTCTTTGAGAGTTTCTGGATACGTGGCGGATAGTCTGTCAGATAGCATCGAGATGTTCTGAGCATGGTTGGCTTCCGAAACTACTTTCGAGTATTGGTCGGCAAGTCGGACCAACTCCGCGCGAAGCCAATCGCGTACTGCGACTCTCTCGATCTCGCTCGAACCAGCTCGATAGATGTAGGCACGTTGCACAGTCGCCATCAGCGTCATCGCAAAGAACTCGTCCTCGAGGAAAACGCGCTGATCGGGGCTCATGACTTACGTTCCAATGCATCCTTCAGCCGAAACCGCTTCACCCACTGCGACGGTGCTCGACCCGTCACGTTGCAGCGCGACGTCAATTCCGAATGGAGTCTGGCGCCGTAGGGAACGACGACGTACCCCGTGTCCAGATTCCCGACCATCAGGCAGTCTTTTCGAGTCGAGATATGCAATGCGACCAACAAGCACAAGCAAGCATCCAGGCCATCTTGATCATTCTTGCGCGGAGCCTCGTTCTGCGCGGCACCATCGATCCACTGAACGATCCAGGACAGTCCGTGCTCGTGGAACGCGGCCGATGCCCGCTCGCACACATGCCGCCAGTCTGGCAATGAGAATGTTTTCTGGCGCTCGGGATTGTATTTTGGCAGGCGTCCTGCGGATCGGGGATCAGGCAAAGTCCAGTCGAGCGCGATCATCGTGAGCACCGGGTAAGCCTCGAAAACCCTGGTGCCGACGACACAATCAAGTGGGTCTGCGGGTCCGCCGAATCGGGTCAGAAATCGCCACACCGGCGCTTGCTCGCCGAACATCTCGGCCTTGGATGTGTTGGCCGGTTGTACCCCGCCATATCGGCGACTGACCGGCGAACCAACAATATTCTCGACCGGTCTCTGGCCAGCGGCATTCGTTACGATGGTTGGCTGGTCCAGCAGCACGATCGTCGCGGTCGGGGCCCATTTGGCTTGCCATTCGAGCACCGTAACTTCAGCTTCGAGATAGTTCACGATCTTCGGCGGGCCAAGTTCGCAAAAAGTCCGATCGTCGCATTGCAGCAACCCGACGAGTGCACCCGCATTGTTGGCCGTCCAAGCCGCATCGAAACCGATTAGCAAGATAGTCACATTACACCTCAAACCCCCTCCAGAAACCGCACCAACGCCTCCCGCTCCGCCTTCCCCATCCGCCGAAACTTTTCCTTCGCCCCCTCCGCCTCCCCGCCATGCCACAGGATCGCTTCGGTGATACTCCGCGCCCGCCCGTCGTGCAGAAAGTGATTGCTGCCCGACACCGTCTGCGACAAACCGATGCCCCATAGCGGCTGGGTGCGCCAGTCGCGGCCGCCGGCCAGGAAGTCGGGGCGGCCGTCGGCGAGCCCTTCGCCCATGTCGTGCAGCAGCAGGTCGGTGTAGGCGCGGAAGGTCTGCTTCGCCAGTTGCGGTAGCACCGGAAAGGTATCGGCGGTAGTGAGCTGGGGCACGTGGCACACGGCGCATTGGGCTTCGGCAAAGAGCTTCTCGCCGCGCTGGAATTGCGGGTCGGTCACATTGCGGCGCGCGTGCACGGCGAGCGCCAGTTCCCAGAAGGTGAGTTCTTCCCAGTCGCTGTCGATGAGTTCGGGCTGGTTGCCGGGGGCCTGAGCGGCGCAGTCGGTTTGCGGGCCGGGGCAGTTCATGTCCGGATACAGCGACGAGGTCACGCCGAGATCGCCGGCGAAGGCCGCGGCGATGTGCTGCTTCACGCTCGGCTGAGTGGCCTTCCAGCCGAAGCGCCCGATCGCCATGGTGTTGTTGATGTCGTCGCGCACGCGATTGGGCCGGCCATTGAAGCCGAGTGATTTTTGCTGCTCGGCCAGCGCCAGGATGGTGGCCTCTGGCACCGCCTCGATCAGCCCGAGCCCCTGGATCGGTTGCGCCATGCGCAGCGAGGTCATGGCCTCCGGACCGATGGGGCCGAACCACGCCTTGCCCCAGCGGATTTTCGGTTTACGTAACGACACCTTCTCGCCGTCGTCGAAGGCAACGGTGGATTCCTCCCAGTCGATGTAGACGTCCACCTCGGGGAATACGCGCTCGCCGAGGAAAGTGGCGTCGCGGTCCTGCCCCATCAGGCCGCGGTTCTGAATCTGATCGCCATACACCGGATGCGGCTTCGGACCACCGTACGCACCCTCACCGGGAACGCTCAAGCGCACCAGCAGCGACATCGCTTGCTGGTCGGCGCTCTCGGGCGGCGCGCCACGGCCGGCCTTCACGTGGCAGGCACTGCAGCGGTCGGTGATGAAGGTGGGGCCCAGGCCCCAGTCGCCGCCGAGCGAGGGAAACTGCACCCAGTTCTGGTTGAAGTGGTGGCGGCCGCGCAGGAACTTCTGCTGCTGCCGGTAGGTGAGCACGGGCGCCGGTTCGGCGAAGGAGTCGGCATCGAAGCGCGCGATGGTGAAGGTGCCCGCCGACAGGGCGTCATCGTCGATGCCCTCGACGATCGCGGCCGACAAGGCGCCGGCAGCGGCCAATGGAATCAGCGCAAAAGCGGCTCTGGTGAAACGGCTTCGCATCGTGTCATCCTCCGTCGACTGCCACCGTCGGGCTTATGTGCCCGATCGGAATCCGATTGTCTTGTGGGCGCCATCGCAAAACGGCTTGCGCGCCGATGCGCCGCAGCGGCACAACGCGGCGGCACTGCCTTCCCAGCCGATCGCGCCACTTCCATCCACGACCTGCATCCCGCCTTCGATCCAGAGCGGGCCATCGGTCCTGGCCAGCACCCGCAGCGTCGTGGAGTCGCCCAGTGGGTCACCGGGCTTGGAAACGGGCGTGGCCACCGCACCGGCTTCGCGAAACCCGGTGCTGCGATGCGATCCATCGCACAACGGCTTGTGGGTCGATGCACCGCAGCGGCACAGCGCAACCCTGGCCACGGTGGCAACGTGACCGTTATCGCGGACCATCTCGATGCTGCCGCACACCACCAGCGGGCCGTCGGTGGTGACGGTGATGGTCGCTGCCGCGGCCGCCGCTCGCGGACTGGCGCCTCGATCGCTTTGCTGATTCACGGCCAGGGTCTTTCGCCTCACGCTGCAATGGCGCCAGTATGGCCGAAGCGGCCAGCGGATTCAGCCGTATTCGGTCAGTGCCGTCACGCCCCGATCGCCGTTGAGAACGGACCCCGCTGGCGGGCTAGGCGGCCACTCGAAGCGCCGACCGCTGAAGGTATTCGGCAACCGAAACGATGCGACGCGACTGGGTGTCCCAGAGCACGCATTTCAGCGCGGCGGGAACCTGCGAAAACCGGATGCGCGTCACGTCGCCGAACAGATGTTGATACTCGGCGTGGCAGGCAACCAGGCAGTAGTGCGGAATCCTGGCCGACAGGTGGTGGATGTGGTGGTAGCCGATGTTGGCGGTGAACCAGTTCAGCCAGCGCGGCAGCACCAGAAAGCTCGTGCCCTCGATCGCGGCGCGGTCGAAATCCCAGCCGTCGTTGGGGCTCGCATACGAATGCTCGAAGTTGTGTTGCACCGTGAAAAGCAGGATGCCGGCGCCGCCGGCCAGCGCGACACTGACAACATAGCAAACGAAGAACAGCACCGGGCCCACGAGCCATGCCATCAGCGCCCAGATGCTCAGCAGTGCCACGTTGTTCCAGAACATGTGCCAGTACTCCGGGCTCGACGACCAGTAGGGCGTCTTGAACGTGAGCACGTGCGCCTTGATCGATATGCCGGGTTGCGCGATCTTGCCCCTTACGATGTGGCCCACCAGCTGGGCGCTGCCTCGCAACCAGGTCAGGCGCGGATTCAGGATCAGATAGACGAAGCCGGCAAACGGCGCCAGCCAGATGCTGCGCGAGCGGCGATACCGGCTCTGTTGGGGCGCGGTCATCGCGGCATATTCGTCGACCGGGACGATGTTCAGCGGCCCGCGATATTTCGACCAGTTGCCGTTGGTCGAATGGTGATGCAGGTGGTGCTTCGACCACACGTATTGCGGCATGCCGGACACCACACCGAAGGCGAAACCGAACACCTTGTTGAGGCGGCTGCTGCGAAACAGGCTGCCATGACCGCATTCGTGCATCAGCACGAACACCCGGATCAGGAACAAGCACATCACAGCGATCACGCTGGCGGTGAGCCAGTACGATACGTCGGCGCTCAGGAAGGCGGCATACCAGAGCACGGCGAGCGGCATGAGCGTCGTGGTCACCGACATGAACCCCGCGATGTTGTCCGGCCTGACGTGGCGGTCGATGATCGTGCGCTTGAGTGCTTTTAGAGTGGTTATGTTTTGCACGATCAGTTTTGCACGATCAAATAGGCTTGGCGTCGATGGGTTGATTCAGGGCCAGAGTCTGGATGCTGCCAGCTAAATGGATGCTGCCAGCTAAATGGGTTCTGCCAGCAAAACGTTCTGAGTATGGCTGAAGCGCCCATTTATTACCAGAAAATCAGACCGGACTTCCGGTTTTGGTGCCGGCAAAGGGGCCGGCACAGAGATCGAGCAAAAATACCGGCGAGCAAAGGCCATGAGACCCGACAGCGGCCTGATCGGCGCGCGGCACGGAATCTGCACTCGGTAGTTCCGATCCACTCCCGGAGCGGCCGGCTGCTCACCACCGACGATGTGGAACCGGGCGTGGCCGAGATGGTGGCGTTCATCGTGATCGAGGTGCCGATGGCCGAAGGCACCAAGCTGGTGGTGCTGTTCGACCCGGTGAAGCCCAGCGAGTTGCCACGCACGGCGATGCCGGCTCCACCAAGGGCGACATGGTGCGGCTCGCCGACCCCTCGCTGCTCGCAGCAGGTGGAACACGACTTCACCCATCACGGCGACGAACTCACCGCCGGCGGCATCGAGGCGCACGCGCACTTCCTGTCGCCGCAGCAGGCGTGGCATGCGCTGGCCGGCGGCAACACCACGATGATCGGCATGAGCCCAGGCCCGCATTTCGACGTGATCTGCTCCGGGCAGAACATCCTCGGCCGGCTGATCCAGGGCGCAGACGAATTTCCACTGAACTTCGGCTTTCTCGTGAGCGGCTGCGCCGAGAACCTCGCCAAGTGCTGGCAGCTCGCCTCGGTGATGAAAGACCGCGCCGGCCGACCACTGGTGGAAACCACCGCGCGCGCCGATAACGAGCGCATCAAGGGCTACGTCGCGAAGTACACCATCAACTCCGCCGTCGCCGCCGGCATCGACAGCCACGTGGGTTCGATCGAGCCCGGCAAGATGGCCGACTTGGTGCTGTGGCCGCGCACCTGCGCTCGGCTATCATCCCCCGCGTCACGCGACATGTCGCGCCAGGGAGAGGCTGCGCCATGAAGTTCGAAGCCGCGGTACTGAACGAGGTCGGCAAACCGCTCGCCATCGAAACGCTGGAGATGGCGGCGCTGGCGCCGGGCGATGTGCTGGTGCGCGTACGTGCCAGCGGTCTGTGCCACACCGATCTCGAGGTGATGCAGGGGTCGCTCGCCTATCCGCTGCCGATCGTGCTCGGGCACGAGGGCGCGGGCATCGTCGAGGCCGTGGGGAGCGGCGTGACGCAGGTGGCGCCCGGCGACCACGTGATCTGCTCGTGGAATCCGCATTGCGGCCATTGCTTCTACTGCGAGCGCGATCTGCCGATATTGTGCGAGCCGTTCAGCCGCCACCAACCGCGGGGCCTGTTACTCGACGGCACCACGCGCATGACGCGAGCCGGTATGCCGGTGCACCACTATTCGGTGACCTCGACGCACGCGCAATACACCGTGGTGCCCGAGTCAGGCGCCATCCGCGTGTCGCCCGAAATCCCGTTCGATCGCGCGTGCATCATCGGCTGCGGCGTGATGACCGGTGTTGGCGCCGTGGTGCGCAAGGCGCGGGTACAGGCCGGCGCGAGCGTGGTGGTCATCGGCTGCGGCGCCGTCGGCCTCAACGCGATCCAGGGTGCACGGCTGGTGGGTGCAGGCAGCATCATCGCCGTCGACGCGGGCGCGGAGAAGCTGGCGCGTGCCAGGCAATTCGGCGCCACTCATGCGATCGACGCGAAATCCGAACACGTCGTCGACGCGATCAAGTCACTGACGCAGGGCCGCGGCGCCGACTACGTGTTCGAGGCAGCGGGAAACGCAAACATCTTTCGGGTGGCGGTGGAAGCGGTGCGACCCGGTGGCGACGTGGTATGGCTGGGCAAGGTGAACGTCGACGCCGAGGTGAGCTTCAGATGGGGTTCGCTCATGGGCGAGCGGCGCATCGTGCGCTCGAGCTACGGCAATGCGCGTCCGCGTCGGGATTTTCCGTGGCTGGTGGAGGAGTATCTCGCTGGCCGGCTGATGCTCGACGAGCTGATCACCCGCCGCATCCGGCTCGACCAGATCAACGACGGCTTCACGGCTTTGGCGCGGGGCGAAGGGGTCAGGACGGTGGTGGTGTTCGATTGAGTCGGCGCTCAGGGCGTTGCAGGATGACGAGCCAGACATCCCCGTCAGCGCGTTCCAGCCAGTAGCCGGACTCGTCTCACGGCGCAATGCGTCTTGCCTCGGCGAGAACGTCTTCCTCAGCGAGCGTCAATCTTACCGCTCCGGTTGTTCCCGGAGGCCTGCGGGTTACCGCGACCCTGTTCGCGTGGAGGGATCATGGTGCCGCGCACGCGACCACGGAGCGCGGATCATTCGAGAGTCGCCATGACCTGCGAGAACCTGCCAAGTGAAGCGCGCTTGCACCGTCAGCGGCGAACGAGGCGCCGCCATCCCAGCACAACCCCGGTGACACTGAACGCGAACCCGGCGCCACAGAGCACCACGATCACGATCGAGCGCAGACCAGGGCGTGCCGCGAGCACCGGCACATCGAGCGTGTGCAGGGCATCGAACCACCAGCGATAGGCGCGACGGCTCGGGTCAAGCACATCGACGACTTCGCCGCTTGCCGGGTCGGACTGTACCCAGGTGCCGTCGGCGAACTCAAAGCGAAGAAGCCGGCCCGGAGGCGTTCCATCGCGGGTGTAGTGGTAGCTGTCCGCGTGATCCAGCAGTCGGGTGTTCCGCAACGCGACGCCAGGCACGACCCGCGATGCGCCGCGCGCCAGCAGCACCTGTATCTGCGCTTCGGTCACCGGCGTGGCAGCCTCATCGGCGCGGAACAGGTGCTGGGTTCGTCCGCGAACCCGATAGAGCGGCTCGCCGGCGATCCGCACCAGGTCGATCTCGCGAGCATCGTCGGGCGTCAGGAAACGCAGCAGCGCGGCCGGGTGAAGACGAAACGGAAAAGCGTCGGCGTCGAATGCCCCGCCGGCATGGGCTTCGGCCTGGACGCGTGTCAGCCCGGCCTCGCTGAACCAGCGCCCCGGGTTCACCGACAGGAAGCCGCTGACGATCCAGGTGATGAGAAACAATGCGACCCCGAGCCCGACCATGTGATGCCAGAACTGCCAGCGATGGAACGGACTCTGGGGTCTGCCCCGTCGCCATCGCAGCCGCAGAACCCCGAGCACCGACCCGCTCAACGCACTGACGATGCCGGCGGCGGAGATCCAGATGACGGTCTGCCGCCAAGTCGATGGCAGGCGCCGCAGCGCCGTCGGATACAGCCAGTGCGGCACAGCGCCGACCCAGCCGATCGTGCGTTCCAGCCGATTGGTGTCGCGCACCACCTCGCCGGTGCGCGCCGACACATAGAGAATCGTATCGGCGCCGTCGTTGAGTCGGATGCGATGGAACGGCCGCCACGGATTCCACTTGTGGTGAACGCTCCACTGGTCGTAGTCGACCAGGTCGAGCATCGTCGGTGCGTGGGCACCCGGAAACCGGCCCGCGATCCGGCTGGCGAGAACCGCATCCACCACCACCGGCGTGCCGTCATCGGCATGCACCGAAGTCGCGACGCCACTCCAGGTGAGCAGATGAAGCACCGGCCGGTCATCGAGCATCGCGAGGCGCACGCGGCGCACGTCAGCGGCCTCCACACCGGCAGACCGCAACGCCGTGGCGACGCTGACGCAGCAACCGGGCGCAACCGCCAGCGGCGCCTCACCGGAGAGCCGCTCAGCCTGATCGAAATCGGGATACGGGACAAAATGCAGCGCGATACCCGACGCGAACCACATCGCGAACAACAGGCACAGCGCCACGCCCAGCCAGCGGTGCGCGAGCACCAGAACCCGCATCGGCGATACGGCCCGCCACCGATCATCAGAACGTCGTGGTGATCGCAACCTCGTAGGTCCGCGGCAGCCCGAGGATCACCTGGTCCGGATAGAACACGTCGGCCCAGAGGGCGTAGCTGCGGTTGGTCAGGTTGCGCACCCGGAAGGTGACGCGGCTGTCGCGATACTGCACGCCGGCAAAGATATCGGCCGTGGTGTACGCCTTGAGGAAAACAGTGTTCGCGTTGTTGGCGGTGCGCTCGCCCACATATCGCACCGAGCCGCCGACCTCGATCGGCAACGGCGTGGCGAAGCGGTACGAGCCGTAGAAATTGAACACGTCGCGCGGCACGTTGGGCGGGCGCTTGCCGTCGAAGACGCTGACGCCGTCGGAGAACCGATCGAAGCGTGCATGCGTGAACGCGTAGTTGGCCGACACGCGCAGCGCCGGCGTCGGACGCACGGCGACGGCAACCTCGATGCCGTCCGACGATTGCTGACCGACCGTGGTGACGACGTTGGCCGCGGTGCGGCTGAGTGCGTTCTTGCGGGTGATGTCGTAGTACGCCAGGGTCCATTCGGCGCGCTGGTCGAAGAACGACTGCTTGAGCCCGGCTTCCCACTGGAACGATTGGGCGAGATCGAAGTTCTCGCGCCGGCGCACCAGGAAGATGTTGGTGTCGATGGGGTCCTTGCCGGTGCTGACCTGGCCGTACACGTTCAGGCCGGGCAGTGCCTCGTACACCGCCCCGGCCCGCCAGGTCGTGGCCTGGAAGGTACGGTCGAAGCCGCCACCCGGACCGGTCTGTGCGGTGCTGGTGAGATCGAACACCCGGCGCTCGAGGGCAATGGATTCGATGCGGATGCCACCGACGAGCTTGAAACGCTCGGTGGGCGCGAGCACATCCTCGGCAAACAGCGCCGTGGTGTCGATGCGCGTGGTCTGCAACGCGGGGCTGAGCGGCCCGAAACCACCGGGTGCCGGGGCGAGGGGATCGACGCTGTCGACCGGGCCGTTGAAGAAGCTCGGCCGGCGTAGCTCGAGCCGGTTCACGTCCGCGCCGGCCAGGACACGATTGCTGATGCCGGCGATGGCATGGGCATACACGGCGTCGATACGGTCGCCGATGATGGTCTGGTCGTGAGCCACATAGAAGCGGTCGCGGTCGATGCGTGACGTGGCAGGGTTGAAGGTATAGCTCTCGGCGTTCTTCCATTCGCGGTCGGCGCTGTACCAGTAGAGCTCGTTGCGCAGTTGCAACTGTTCGCTGACACGGTACTCCGCACGCAGCTTGGTCCAGTAGCTGTCGCTGCGCATGACGTTGTCGGACACGTTGTAGTTGCGCTGGAACAGCCGGCGATCGACTGTCCGCCCGTCGTCGGCTCGCACGACCGACCCCACGGCATCGGTGGCGAATGCCGGCGTGACCAGCGGCGTGCCCCACCACGACGAGATGTCGTCGTGACTCCAGTCGAACGACAGTTGCAACGCCAGCCGGTCGTTCACGTCCCACAGCAGCGCACTGGTGAGATTGGTGTATTGGTACGGTGTCCGATCGACCCAGCCGTTCGAGCGCTGGTGGCTCAGATCCAGGCGGTAGTACAGACCCGCTTCGCCGATCGGACCGCCGAGACCGATGCCTGCACGCGTGGTGTCGTAGCTCCCGTACGACACCAGTGCATCGCCGTGGAAGCCAGCCCGGTCCGGTCGCTTCGGCACGAAGTTGATCGCGCCAGCCACCGCACCCTCGCCATACAGCACCGAAGCCGGTCCGCGCAGGATCTCGATGCGCTCGAAATGGTAGGCATCGAGCGGGCGCGAGGTCATGCCGGCGGGGCCTGCGCGCAGGCCGTCGTACAGGTGCGTGATCTGGTTCATCGTGAAGCCGCGCAGCGAGAACACATTGGGGTCGCCGGGCGACCCACCGCCGGTCACACCGGGCGTGGACTCGAGCGCTTCCTGCACCGTGGTAAAGCCGCGCTCCCGGACCGCCTGCGCGCCGACGACATCGACGCTGGCGGGAATCTCGTTCAATTTCAGGCCGAGCCGGCTGCCGGTGGTGGATGCTTCATCGAGGGGGATGCGGCCGGCCTCGAGCGCGGCGTCTCTCGGCGCGGTGACGGTCACCGGGTCGGTACGCAACTCGGGCTGTGCAAGGGCCGGAACGGTCTGGCCGATCAACACGGCCGGAAGGATCGCTCGCCACAAGCCCTGGCGGTCGGTTGGCATTGCAGGCCCCGGTGATACCCGGCAGGCGTGCGCGGGCTTACGCGTGGGTGAGGCAGCTCTCCAGGTCGGCGATGAAATCCGCCTCCGGCAGATCGCGACCGATGAACACCAGCGTGGAGGTGCGCGCCGCGCCGGGAATCCAGGGTTTGCCCAGGTCGGTCGCCATCATCATGTGCACGCCCTGCAACACCACGCGACTGTCGATGCCGACAATGTTGAGGATGCCCTTGTAGCGGAACATGCGTGCGGCGTATTGCCGGATCAGACCGTTGAGCACGTCGGCCAGGGTGTCCTGGTCGAAGGGGCGCTCGCTGCGGAACACGAACGACCGGATGTCCTCGTCGTGCCGGTGGTCGTCTTCCGAGAGAAAGCCGGGCTCGATCTCGAGGATGCTGTCGAGATCGAAACCGCGGATGTCGAGCAGCTCGTCGACCGGTGCGTTGCCGAAGTCGACACGGCGCACCGGTGCGCGGGCGTTCATGCGCCCGATGCGGTCGACCAGCAACTGGCGCTCGTCTTCGGTGACGAGGTCGACCTTGGAGAGCAGGATGCGATCGGCGAAGCCGACCTGTTCCTGCGCCTCGTGATGTTCGTCGAGCTGCGCCTGCGCATGCTTGGCATCGACCACGGTGATGATGCCGTCGAGCAGGTAATAGGCGGCAATGTCGTCGTCGATGAAGAAGGTCTGCGCCACCGGCGCGGGATCGGCCAGGCCGGTGGTCTCGATCACGACCCGGTCGAAACGCAGCGAGCCGGCGGTGCGCTTCTCGCGCAGCTCGCCGAGGATGCGCACCAGGTCGCCGCGCACGGTGCAGCAGATGCAGCCGTTGTTCATCTCGACGATCTGTTCGTCGCCGCTGTCCATCAGCAGGTCGTTGTCGACCCCGGCCTCGCCGAATTCGTTTTCGATGACGGCGATGCGGCCGCCATGCTTCTCCTGGAGGATGCGGTTGAGCAGCGTGGTCTTGCCGGCGCCGAGAAAGCCGGTGAGGATGGTGACCGGCACGCGGGTGTCGGTGGAGGCGATGGCTTTAGTCATGGGTAGTGGTGCCGAGTGCGGCACGAGAGGGGATGCGTCGGGCCGCTCAGCACGCGCCGGGCAGACAGCCGGGAGTGGGTGTCATTCTCGAGCGAAGGGGCAGCGCCCACAGGGTGCCAGCGGCCGGAGGCCGCTGTCGTTCGGCAGGCGACGGACAGTCCGCAGGGACTGTCCGTGTCCGGCCTCACCCCCGAGGACGCTGCGCCCCCTGGAGGGGGAAGGCGTAGCGCAGCGTAGCCTGGGGGTGGGCGTCACCTCTGTTCAGGCGCGCACGAGGGGCGCCCGCACGGGTGCCTTGAGCACATGCGCCGTGCCGGCCGCGGCAACACCCAGCTTGCGGGCGCGCAACTGGTCGGATGACGCGATGCCCTTTGCCGCCAGCAACTTCTCGGCGGCGACCAGCCATTGTTCGTAATAGGTGGGCGGCGTGTCGCCGCGCGCTTCGACCTCGGTGGCCGCGGCGACTTCGCGTGCGAAAGTCTCGACCCATTCGCCCCAGGTGAAATGACCGGCCTGCGACAGGCTCACGATGATGGAGAACACACGCGCCTCCCAGGGATCGGAGAACGTGAGGTCAGCCTGGTTCTCGCAGGGCAGCGACTTCGACAGCAGCGCACTGTTGGCGATATCCACGTTCAGTCCGGCACAGTAACCGCCGGACCGCCCCCAAGGGTGCTGGCCCCCCAATGGGGGGTAGCGAACGCAGCGAGCTTGGGGGGGTACTTCATTTAGGTTACGCGGGGTCGAGATAGTCGTCGAACAGATCGGCCCGCAGCGTGTCGCGCTCGGCGGCGGTTTCACCCCAGAGCTCGCGCGCGGTGAAGCGCACGCTGTAGCAGTGCTGCGGCTTCTCGCCCAGACCGTGGGCATGGGTGTCGGGGTAGGCAAACACGCCGTAGTCTTTTTCGATGATGCCGACCTTGTCGCGCAGATAGCCGGCGAGCCGGGTATGGGTCGGCTTGTTGATGTTGCGGACCAGCACCTTTTCGCCGACGCGGAAACGCGGCGCTACGTGGACAGCAACACGGGCGGAGGCGCCCTGCGCCACCAGGCCGGGAACGATCTCGGGGGTGAGCAGCATCAGTGGGCTCCTTTTTCCAGTTCGGCGATGCGTTTCTCGCGCTCGGCATGGGTGACGAAACCGCGCTTGTTGAGCACCTCCTCGAAGGCCACGAGCCAGTGCTCGTAGTACGAATGCTCCAGATACTCGGCGTGGCCCATCTTCTCGATCTCGTGGCGGAACTCGTCGACGGTGTAGCCGGCGAAGACGAAAGTGGCGCCGAACAGGGCGAAGGCCCGGCCTTCCCAGGGGGCGTGGAACACCGGTTCGTTCTTCTCGATGTCGATGGGGCCGAGGCCGTGCATGCCGCCCAGCTCGTGGATGCCGTTCATGGTGGGATCTCCGGGGAGTGGGGAGCAGCGATGCGGTCAGGGCGCCGACGCGACGCCGGTGCCGATCATGGAATCGCGCGTGACCAGGGCGGCGAGCTGTGCTTCGGTCATGGCCTCGGTGCCCTCGGGCCGCTTGGGCAGCACCAGATAGCGCAGCTCGGCGGTGGTGTCCCAGACGCGGACCTCGGTGGTCTCGGGCACTTCCAGACCGAACTCCTCGAGCACGCCGCGCGGGTCGGACACCACGCGGGCGCGATAGGGGGCCGACTTGTACCAGACCGGCGGCAGGCCGAGCGTCGGCCACGGGTAGCAGGAACACAGGGTGCACACGACCATGTTGTGCACTTCGTCGGTGTTCTCGAGCACCACCATGTCTTCGCCCTGCAGGCCGGAAAAGCCAAGCTCCTCGATGGCGGCGGTGGCGTTGTCGAGCAGGCGCGCCTTGTAGGCGGGGTCGGTCCAGGCCTTGGCCACGACCTGGGCGCCGTTGCGCGGGCCGATCTTGTTTTCGAACAGATCGACCATGGCGTCGAGCGCCTTGGAGTCGATGAGGCCTTTCTCGGCCAGGATCGATTCGATCGCCTTCACCCGAAGCGCGGGGTCGATCTCTTTCTTGTGCGGCGCAGCCATGGCGATCTCCTGGAAGTTTGCAGACCAGTCGCGAAATTACTCGCGAGCGGCCATGGCCGCAACTGAAATTGCGGACCAGGCGCATTGCCACCGCGCCTGTGTCCGGATACCGTTCCAAAACAGGGCAAGATTGAAAACCCATGCACCCGCATCGAGCGCAAACTCGCGGCAGCGGGCTGCGTGACCGGCAGGTTGCAGACGTGGCCACCCGCGGTATCCAGCAGGAGATCGACATCGTTCTTCACGCCACTTCGACGCGGTTGGCACTTTCGGCACGCTTTCTGCGGAAAGGGGCATCCGGCCTCTGCGCTGCGCCCGGAACAATCGCTTGAACGTGGTGCCGTTCGTTTTCGACATGCTGGCCTACAGTGCGATCTTCGTGCTGGTGGTGCTGGGTCTGGGTGTGATCGCCAGCATGATGGGCATCTTCAATTTTGCCCACGGCGAATTCGTGCTGCTGGGCGCCTACACGGTCTACGCCTTCCAGCTCAATGGCTGGCCCACCTGGATGGGGATGTGCGCCGCGCCGTTCACGGTGGCGCTGGCGGGTTTCATCCTCGAGCGCATCGCGATCCAGCGCTTCTACAACTCGCCGATCTCGGCCATGCTCGGCACCTATGCCATCGGCCTCGCGCTGCGCGAGTCGGTGCGCGCGCTGCTCGCCGGACGCTTCTATTCGGTCGATGCCCCCTTCTCAGGGTCGTTCGCGGTCGGCGACGTGCTGGTGAGCAGGTGGCGCACGGTGGTGATCCTGGTCACCGCGACCGTGATGGTGCTCTGCTATCTGCTGCTAACGCGCACCCGCATCGGTCTGAAGGTGCGCGCCGCGCTCGAGAATCCGGCCCTGGCGCGCGCCTCGGGCATCAGCACCAACCGGGTGTACGCGGGTACCTTCGCGTTCGGCTCCGCCCTGGCCGGCCTGGCCGGCGGCCTGATGGTGCCGATCTACGCCATGAGCGCCGACATGGGCGTTCCCTTCCTGATCAAGGGCTTTCTCGCGGTGATGCTCGGCGGCATGGGCAGCTTCGAGGGCTCGATCGCCGGTGCCGCCCTGGTGGGCGCCACCAGTTCGGCGCTGCCGTGGGCGATCAAGCCCGTGGTCGCGGATGTGCTGGTTTTCGTCATCGCCATCGTCATCGTCAAATTCAGGCCCGAAGGCCTGCTGTCCACCCTGAGGAGAAAATAGCAATGAGCAAGCGCGACCGCGACCCGCAGTCCCTGCAGTCTTCAGCCCGCCGCGACTTCATCCAGCGCAGTGGCGCACTCACCGGCTGGGTCGCTCTCGGCGGCGGCAGCTACCTGCTGAATCCGCGCGGCGCCTGGGCGGCGGACCCGATCAAGGTCGGCATCGCCACCGACCTGACCGGTCCGATCGGCTACGCCGGCATCCCCAACTCGAACGTCGCCAAGATGGTGATCGACGAGATCAACGCGGCCGGCGGCCTGCTCGGACGGCCGCTGCAGATCGTCCTCGAAGACACGGCGAGCAACGAGCAGGTGGCCGTGACCCGCGTGCGCAAGCTGATCCAGAAGGACAAGGTGGCCGTGGTGTTCGGCGGCATCACCAGCTCGATGCGCAACGCCATCAAGGACACCATCGTCAATCGCGGCAAGACGCTCTACATCTATCCACAACTGTACGAAGGTCTGGAGTGCACCAAGTATCTCTATTGCACCGGCCCGACCCCGGCGCAGCAGTGCGACACCTTCATCCCGTGGCTGATCAAGAACGGTGGCAAGAAGTTCTACCTGCCCTCGGCCGACTATGTCTGGCCGCACGAACTGAACAAGTATGCCCGCAAGACCATCGAGAAGAACGGCGGCGAAGTCGTCGGCGAGGAGTACTTCCCGGTCGACCACAACGAGTACAGCGCGGTGGTGAACAAGATCATGACGAGCGGCGTCAACGTGGTGTTCAACACCACCATTCCGCCGGGAGTCGCCACCTTCTTCAAGCAGCTCAACGAAGCCGGCTTCCAGAAGAAGGGCGGGCGTCTCGCCTGCGTGTATTACGACGAGAACGCGCTCAACATCACGCCGGCCAACGAGATCGAAGGCTTGGCCTCGTGCCTCGACTACTTCAAGGCGGTGGGCGATCCGTTCGGCAACAAGCTGCAGGAGAAATACACCAAGCTCTACGGTACCAAGAGCCCGTTCACTGCCGGCAGCGCCTCCACCGGCATGTGGCGCGGCCTCAATCTGTGGGCCGAAGCGGTCAAGGCGGCGAAGAGCGTCAAGCGCGAGAACGTCGCGGCGGCGCTCGACAACGCCAAGCTCGCCGATGGCCCCGGCGGTGGCTGCGCGGTCGTACCCGGCACCTACCACGTGAAGATGAACATGTACATCGCGGTGGCCAAGAGCGGCAAGTACGAGATCATCGAGAAGAGTGCCGGCATGGTCGATCCCAAGGAATGCCTGAAGGCCTGACCCCGGGCCGCGCGGCGGTGATCGCCTGGCCGACGGCGGCCGGGCGATCACGCCGCCACTGCTGGCGATGACCTCTTTCTCCACCACGACCGGACCGCGTCGCATCCTGCCCTGGATCGAGATCGGGCTGCTGCTGGCCGCGCTGCCGCTGCCCTGGATCCTCGAAGACTTCTGGGTGCTGTTCGCGACCAAGACCTTCATCCTGTCGCTGCTCGCCATCTCGTTCGATCTGGTCTACGGCTACGCGGGCATCATGAGCTTCGGGCAGGCGCTGTTCTTCGGTGTCGCCGGCTATGCCACCGCACTGCTGGCGACGAAAGCCGGCGTCACTTCGGTGTTCCTGCTGCTGCCGTTGTCCGGGCTGCTCGGACTCGCCGTGGCCTTCGTCGTGGCGGTGATCGTGATCTTCGGCAAGCGCATCCCGTCGGCGGTATTCGTCGCCCTGGGCACGCTCACCGGGTCGTATGTGGCCGAACGGCTGGCGCGCGGCTGGTCGGAGGTCGGCGGCCAGAACGGCATCTCGTCGCTGCCGCGCCTCACCGCGGGCACCTTCGAGATCGAAGAAGGCGTGGTCTTCTTCTACATCGCGCTGGCGATCCTCGCCGTGACCTACCTGCTGGTGCGCGCTCTGGTGCGCTCGCAGTTCGGTCTGGTGCTGGCCGGCATCCGTCAGCAGGAAGGCCGCATCGCCTTCTTCGGCTACCGGGTGCAGACCTACAAGGGCCTGGTGTTCTCGATCGCCGGTTTCATTGCCGGCGTGTCGGGCGGTCTGTTCGCCTTCCACGAAGGCTTCGTCGGCCCCGGACAGCTCGGCCCGGTGCTGTCGACGCAGGCGGTGCTCTATGTGCTGTTCGGCGGCGTGGGCACCATCGTCGGCGCCGTGCTCGGGGTCTCGATCATCGAGCTCATCAGCTACGCGTTGCCGCAGCTCGATGTGCTCGGGCCCACCATCCAGGGCTTCATGGAAACCGGCTGGCCGATCGTGCTCGGCCTGCTGCTGCTGGGCACCGTGATGTTTCGTCCCACCGGCCTGATCGGCCTGCTGGTGAGCGACCGCGAGCGCATCGGCTCGTTCGGGCGTAGCGCGCCGACCGGCGCCCGCAAACGCGAGGGGCCCGCGCGGTGAGTCTGCTCGAGGTCCGGGCCGTCACCAAGATCTATGGCGCCCTCACCGCGCTGTCGAATGCCGATCTGACGGTTGCCGAGCACGAGTTCCACGGGCTGATCGGCCCCAACGGCTCGGGCAAGAGCACCATGCTCAAATGCATCGCGGGCGCAGAGATCGCCACCAGCGGCTCGGTGTCGCTGTCGGGTCAGGACATCACGCGGGCAACACCGCCCGATCGCTCGCGCGCCGGCATGAGTCTCAAGTTCCAGATCACCGCGGTGCTGCCGCAACTGTCGGCCTACGACAACCTGCTGCTCGCGCTGCAGGCGCACGATTCCCCGTTCGCGCTGCTGCTGTCGCGATCGCGGCGGCGCCTGCACGACAAAGTGATGGACTACCTGTCGCGCTTTCGGCTCGACACCCGCCGCGACGACCTGGCCGGCGAACTCTCGCACGGCCAACAGCAGTGGCTGGAGATCGCGATGGCGCTGTCGCGTGAACCGAAGCTGCTGCTGCTCGACGAGCCCACCGCCGGCATGAGCCCGCAGGAGCGGCGCGCCACCGGCGAACTGCTGGCACCGATCAAGGCGCGATGCTCGCTGCTCATCGTCGAGCACGATCTGGATTTCATCAAGGACATCTGCGACTCGCTCACGGTGCTCGACCAGGGGCAGGTGGTCGCCACTGGTGCCACCGCCGACGTGCAGCGCGACGAGCGCGTTCGCGAAGCGTATCTCGCCAATGGCTGAGAACGTACTCCTGCGCGCCGAGGGCGTGTGCACCTACTACGGCACCAGCCAGGCGCTGTTCGATGTGGGCCTGCGCCTGCCCTCGCGTGGCGGGGTGGCGATTCTCGGCCGCAATGGGGCCGGCAAAACCACGCTGCTCAAGACCCTGGCCGGTGATCTACGGCCAACGCGTGGTTCGGTGAGGTTCGATGGCATCGACTGCACCCGCATGCCGACCGAATCGCGGGTCAAGCGCGGCATCGGCCATGTGCCGCAGGAGCACGGCGTGTTCGCGCGGCTGACCGTGCGCGAGAACCTGCTGGTCGGCGCGATGGCGGATCCGAAAGGCGAGGACCGCATCGAGGAGATGATCGCGCTGTTTCCAAGGCTCGGGCAGCGGCTGTCGCAGCAGGCGGGCACGCTGTCGGGCGGCGAGCGCAAGATGCTGGCGATCAGCCGGGCGCTGCTCGGCAACCCGCACCTGCTGATGCTCGACGAACCCACCGAAGGCGTGTGGCACAGCGTCATCGACGAGATTGCCGAGCGCCTGGTGGCGCTGGCCGCGGATATCGCTATCCTGCTGGTGGAGCAGCACGTGAAGATGGCGTTGTCGGTTGCACAGTACGCTTATGTGATGGATCGTGGTCACATCGCGCTCGAAGGCCCCGCGGCCAGCGTGCGCGACGATCCGAATCTGGTGCGGCTGCTGGCGCCCTGAGGGCAGTGGCAGTCCGGCTTGCAGCGCCCGGGGTTGATTCCGGGGCGCGGTGGCGCCGGCCAAGATACGTCGGCAGCCATTGCGTTGCCGACCCATCCAGGGACATGCAAGGAGGCATTACCCCTGGTTCGCACAAGGCCGTGCGAACCCGCGCCTTCCGCGCATCGTCGTTCACTCGTAGCGGTCCACAACCAAGGAGACTCAAATGGCAGTACAGATGCCCACCCCCGCACAGTTGCGCGAAGCCGCGGCCGAAGTCGGCCTCGCGCTCACCGACGACGACGTCAAGTCGTACCTCGGCCTGATCAAGCCCAACGTCGACGCCTACAACCTGGTCGATTTCATGCCCGACGAGCTGCCGGCGGTGAAGTACCCGCGCACCCCCGGTTACTTTCCCGGTCCGGCGGAAAACACCCACAACGCGTGGTACGTGAAGACCTCGATCAAGGGTGCGGCGAGCGGCCCGCTGAAGGGCAAGAAGATCGCGATCAAGGACAACATCATGGTGGCCGGCGTGCCCATGATGAACGGCAACTCGATCCTCGAGGGCTATGTACCCGAGATCGATGCCACCGTGGTGGCGCGCCTGCTCGATGCCGGTGCCGAGATCATCGGCAAGTCGCACTGCGAGTCGTACTGCATCTCGGGCGGCAGCCACACCGGCGCCAAAGGGCCGGTGCACAACCCGCACAAGATGGGCTTCTCGGCGGGCGGTTCGTCATCGGGCAGCGGCGTGCTGGTGGCGCTGGGCGAAGCCGACATGGCGCTCGGCGGCGACCAGGGCGGTTCGGTGCGCATGCCTTCGTCGTGGTGCGGCATCGTCGGCATGAAGGCCACCCACGGCCTGGTGCCCTACACCGGCATCATGCCGATCGAGATCACCATCGACCACTGCGGGCCGATGACGAAGACGGTGGCAGACAATGCGCTGATGCTGGAGACGCTGGCCGGACATGACGGCTACGATCCGCGCCAGTACGGCGTGTCGAAGAAGGTGAAATACACCCAGTCGCTGGGCGAGAGCATCAAGGGCATGAAGATCGGCGTGCTCAAGGAGGGCTTCGGCCGACCCGAATCCGAAGCTGCATCGGACGCCAAGGTGCGCAAGGCGATCGAGGTGCTGAAGAAGCTCGGCGCCAAGGTCGAGGAAGTCTCGGTGCCCATGCACTTGCTGGGCGGCGCGATCTGGACCCCGATCGGCGTCGAGGGCATTACCCAGACGATGATGGGCGGTGATGGTTACGGCCTGTCGCGGCCGGACCTGTACGTGACCAGCATGATGGACAAGCTGCACGGCTGGCAGCTCCGGGCCAACGAACTCTCGGAAACCACCAAGGTCCTGACCGCCTTCGGCGCGTACATCAAGAAGTACCACGGCTCGCACTACTACGGCAAAGCCACCAACATCGCGCGCCGCCTCACCGCGGCGTACGACAAGGCGCTGGCCGAGTACGACGTGCTGGTGCTGCCGACCATGGCGATGAAGGCGACGCCGCTGCCGCCCGCCGACGCCAGTCGCGAGCTGGTGTTCCAGCGCGCGCTGGAACAGATTGGCAACACCTGCCCGTTCGACGTGTCGCACCATCCGGCAATGACGGTGCCGTGCGGCATGGTGGCCGGGTTGCCGATCGGGCTAATGATCGTGGGCAAGCACTTAGATGAAGCCACGATCTACAAGGTCGGCCACGCCTACGAGCAAGCCGGAGACTGAAAAAGTTGACGTCCACCCCCAGGCTGCGCTGCGCTGTGCCTTTCCCTAAGGGGTGCAGCGCTGCTTTTCAGGTCTGACGCCGTCGCCTTCACGGGCGGCGGTTTTTTTCAGGCAGCCGCTGATTCGGCGAACAGCTTGTCGTAGGCCAGCAGCAGCGTCTGGTGCATCGCGCTGCCTTCCATGTCGGCACCGAGCGTATCGAGCCCGAAGAAGCGCTCGCGGCGATCGAGCAAGGCCTCGGCCTGACGTACGGTATCCGCACCGTAGAGCAACACCAGCGCGCGCCGGTGATTGTCGACGTCATCCAGGTTCATCAGGCTTTCGATGCAGCGGTACACCAGCCGGCGCTCCGGGTTCATCTGCTGGTAGTGACGGATCCAGTCGCAGCCTTCGCGCGTGGCTTCCTCGTCGCCGATGGCGAGCGCCAACAGGGTCTTGAGTTCACCGATGCGCAATTGCTTCCACACCGTGCCCATCGGTATCGCCAGGCCGAGGATTTCCCACAACGGTCGTTCGTCATTGAGGTTCAGGGTTTGCAGCTCGGCGAGCAGCTCTGCCGATTCCGCATCGCTCGAGGCGTGCAGATCGACCACGGCCGGGCGGATGCGATTGCCGATACTGTTGTTTTCCCATTCCAGATCTTCGACCGGATAGATCTCGGACATGCCCGGCACCAGGATGCGGCAGCTATAGGCGCCTTGTTCGGCGAAATCCGCCACGTAGATGTCGTGGCCCTCGCCGTGGATGCAGTCGCAGAGCCAGGCGTAGTCTTCCGCCGTGGTGGTGCTGAAGTTCCAGTCGGCGAACTCGTGATCCGGGGTATCGCCCAGAAAATCCCAACTTGTCACGCCGCTCGAATCGACGAAGTGAATCTCGAGATTGGACGCGAGCGAGATCTCTTCCATGTCGAAACCCGGCTCGGGAAAGCCCTCCAGCGATTCCAGCGCCCGGCCCTGCAACAGTTCGGTGAGCGCGCGTTCGAGCGCGACCTCGAAACGTGGATGCGCACCGAAACTCGGAAAGCACCCCTGGTCTTTCGGATGCAGCAGCGTCACGTTCATCACCGGGTAGCGCCCGCCCAGCGACGCGTCGCGCACCAGGATACCGAAGCCGGCGTCACGCAATCCCTCGACGCCGGCGGCGATGCCGGGATAGCGCGCGATGACCTCGTCTGGTACCTCGGGTAAGCACAGCCCCTCGCGGATGATGCGGTACTTGATGTGGCGTTCGAAGATCTCCGACAAGGCCTGGCTGCGGGCCTCCATCAGCGTATTGCCGGCCGCCATGCCGTTGCTCACATACAGGTTGCCGATGATGTTGACCGGGATCCAGGTCACGACGCCATCGCGCAGGCGGGTATAGGGCAGCGCGCAGATGCCGCGATCGACATTGCCCGAATTGAGATCGACCAGCACCTCGCCGTCGATGTCGTTGTTGGGGTTGTAGAACGCGTGCAGTTCGGGGTTGAGCAGTTCGGCCGGCCAGCCGCCGTCGTCGGTGGGCGCGAACCAGCGCTCCTGCGGATAGTGGACGAACGGCCGGTTGGCACGGGTCGCGCCCAGATGGAAATGGGTCCAGAAATAATGGGTGCCCAACCGCTCGAAGAATTCGCCCAGGGCACTGGCGCGCGCCGCCAGCATCGTTGCGCCCTTGCCGTTGGCGAACAGCATCGGGCACTCATGGTCGCGTACGTGCACCGACCAGATTGCCTCCACCGGGTTCAGCCAGGAGGATTCATCGAGGGTGAAACCGCGGGCAGCGAGCTTCTGCTGCATGGTGCGGATGGTCGATTCGAGCGAGGCATCCTTGCCGGGAATGAAGCTTTCGGTCTGCATGGCGTGGGGTATCCGGCAAATTTGGCGGGAACCAAGGATAACGGATAGCACCCTGAGGCATGTCGGCTCGCGCACGCCGGCCCGGCGGCACCGCTCAGGTCTTCGCGGTGGAAGGCGCCGCCGCCACCCTTGCGATCAGCACTTTCTCGAGCAGCCCTGCCGATTGCGTCGCCCGCAGGTTGATCGTCTCGTCGCGCAGGACGCGCTGGAACCGGTCGGTGGCGTCGACATAGCCAACGATCTGGTCGATCTCGCCGTCGCAGACCAAGGCGGCTCGAGCACCGCCACCAGCGCGAGCATCGGCCCGATCACCGCCAGGGCCATGCACTCGGGCTCGTTCATGGCCCTGGCGCGCGGGCACCAGATCGGCCACCACCACGAAGAG
Organism: Betaproteobacteria bacterium; assembly: GCA_031393885.1. Lineage (GTDB taxonomy): Bacteria > Pseudomonadota > Gammaproteobacteria > Burkholderiales. The sequence continues at coordinate 24,241 of JANMWG010000080.1, forward strand.
CGAAGTGGGACAGCCCAAAACCCAGCGTCTGCGCCTGCTCCGGTGTGGTGAAGTAGCCCAGCGCCGATGCAAAATGCGGGGTCAGCAACCCCTCGCCGACGATGCCGCCCAGGATGGCGACCGTGTTGACACCGGTAAGCGCATGGCTGCACGCACGGGTATCGTGCGGGTGATTCTCGCCGCGGTTCCGCCGGCTGCATACTGGCACCTGCCCCGCCCGGGTACACGAGGAGAGTCGGCATGGACCTGTTGAGTGACGAGGAGCGCCTGGCGCTGATGCCGGCGGAGACGCTGCCTTTCGACTCACCGATCCCCACGCAGAGCGTATCGAGCGACGAATTTGCACCGATCCCGCAGACCCCGAGGCAGCGCGAGGTCGAGCAGCGGCTGGCTCTGCTCGGCGACGAATGCGCGGCACGCCAGGGCCTGACGCGGCGCCAGTTCTTCCGCACGGCGGCAGGCATGGCTGCGGCGTTCGTCGCGATGAATGACGTCTACGGACCGCTGTTCGGCGTGAACCGCGCCGAGGCCGCGGCGCCCGACATCGCGAACGCGCGCGCCGCCGGGCTTGCCGACCAGTTCGTACTCGACGGGCACACGCACTTCCTGCGCGACGACACGCGTCTGGACGTGTTCGTGCGCATGCGCGAAGCCGTGGGCCGCGCCGGCTGGAATCCCGATCTCGTC
>JANMWG010000092.1:0-1553 GCA_031393885.1 Betaproteobacteria bacterium
TTCGATAGCGAAACGGTGGGAGAGCGAGGCCAGATTTTGTCGATTTCGACGCGCATATCGGGAATATGCCAGGAGAAATCGGCGAGATATGGACCGCTCTCCCGCCGTTGCAGCCGAATCATCCTGAGTCCGACAGGCTGCTAGACTTCCTGGTTGGCAAGACGCGCGAGCGCGGCGCCGGTGACCCGGAAGGTGGTCCACTGGTCCATCTGCTCGGCGCCGAGCGAGCGATAGAACGCCACCGCCGGCGCGTTCCAGTCCAGAGCGCTCCATTCGAAACGACCGCACCCGCGGTCGAAGGCAATGCCGGCCACATATCTCAGCAGTTGTCGGCCATAGCCATTGCGCCGATACGCCGGCTTGACATAGATGTCTTCGAGCCACAACCCCTTCACCCCCAGGAAGGTCGAGAAGTTGTGGAAGTACACGGCGAAGCCGACCGGCACGTCGCCTTCGAAGGCCAGCAACACTTCGGCGCCGGGATGTTCGCCGAACAGCGCATCGCGCAGCGACTCGCGGGTCGCGACCACCATGTGGCTCAGCCGCTCGTATTCAGCGAGATCGATGACGAAGGTGTGCACCAGTTCGATGTCGTCGACGGTGGCACGGCGGATGGCGAGGGCGGGAGGCGCGGTCATGGAATGATCGAACTCATGGTCGAAGAGTCATGCCGCGATCATGGCGCAGGTCGCCCGATCCAGGAAGGCTTGCGTACCCCGGGCTTTCTGTGGCTTGATCGAGGTCTGGAACCGAAACCAATGCCGACCATCCACCGCTATTTTGCGTTTACCTACTATCCCCGCCGGGCGGCGGAGGAGAACGGGTAGCGCGCGAACCGCCAACCCCGAATCCGAAACCGCCAGGCCGATCGCCTGGCGGTTTTTTTTGCCTTGCCTGCATGAGTACTGGAGAGCTTCGATGCCGCACACCACCGACGATCTGAGAATCCGCGCCATCAAGGAACTGGCACCGCCTGCGCATCTGCTGCGCGAGTTCCCGTGCACCGATACCGAAGCGGCGGTCGTGAGCGCAGCGCGCGTCGCCATCCATCGCATCCTGCACGGCATGGACGACCGGCTGATCGTGGTGATCGGGCCGTGCTCCATCCACGACCCCGCGGCGGCGCGCGAGTATGCCAAGCGCCTCGTTGCCGAGCGCGAACGCCTGGGGCGGGATCTCGAGATCGTGATGCGCGTCTACTTCGAAAAGCCGCGCACCACCGTCGGCTGGAAAGGCCTGATCAACGATCCGGCGCTCGACGGCAGCTTCGACATCAACCTCGGCCTGCGCGTGGCGCGCGAGCTGCTGCTGGACATCGCCAGGCTCGGCTTGCCTTCGGGCTGCGAATTTCTCGACATGATCACGCCGCAATACATCGCCGATCTGGTGGCGTGGGGCGCGATCGGTGCGCGCACCACCGAAAGCCAGGTGCATCGCGAACTCGCCTCCGGCCTGTCGTGCGCCGTCGGGTTCAAAAACGGCACCGACGGCAACGTGAAGATCGCCGTCGATGCCATCAAGGCGGCGCAGCAACCGCACCATTTCCTCAGCGT
>JANMWG010000460.1:0-7895 GCA_031393885.1 Betaproteobacteria bacterium
GCGGCGCGGGCCTGGGCGTCGTTCTCGCCGATGCCGCCGGTGAAGACGATCAGGTCAACGCCGTCGAGCACCGCGATCATCGCGGCGACCTGCTTGCCCACGGCGTGGCAGAACATGTCGATCGCGAGCCGCGCATCGGCACCGGTTACTTTGTAACAACGATCGGGCGCCTTCTGGCGGGATGAGCGGGCATGATCGAAAGACTCTCAGCCTCTCAGACCAATAAGCACAGGGAATCTCAAAAACGAAGGGTCGCTGTGAAGCGAAGGGGCAACGTCCGCAGGGTTCCCCGAGGAATGCTGCGCCCCCTCGAGGGGGAAGGCGCAGCGCAGCCTGGGGGTGGGCGTCACCTCGGCGCAGCGCCGCCTGGGGTGGGCCAAACCTTTATGTGAAGGGCCAGGCCCGGCGCCAGAACTGGAGCAGGAAGAAACCACCAACCAGACCGCCCAGGTGGGCGAAGTGGGCGACCCCGGTCTGCGAGCCGGTCAGCCCGAGCACCAGCTCGATGACGCCGTAGATCACCACAAACCAGCGCGCCGGCATCGGGATCGGTGGGATCAGCATCATGATCACGTCCTTCGGGAACAGCAGCCCGTAGGCCAGCAGCACCCCGAACACGCCACCGGAGGCGCCGATGGTGGGCGATGGCGGCGAGCCCATCAGGTTCATCACGAACAACTGCGCCACCGCGGCGGTCACGATGCAGGTGAGGTAGTACTGAAGATAGCGGCGGCTGCCGAGGAATCGCTCGACCTTGCGACCGAGCATGTAGAAGCCGAGCATGTTGAACAGCAGATGCGTCAGGTTGCCATGCAGGAATCCGTAGGTGAGGAGCTGCCAGATCTCGAACGGCGGAACGCCGGACTCGTCGACACCGGCGATCGGCCAGAGGCCGAAATACACCACGATGACCGGCCCGATGAGCGCCTGCAGGGCAAAGCCGATGATGTTCAGGCCGAGGAGGCCCTGGGTGACTGGTGGCAAACGACCTCCGGGGGGCGGGAACGATGAAACGTCGGGTATGCGACGGTGCGATGCGTGAGCAACGGGCTCGATTGCGACATCGGCGAGATGACGGCGCTACCGCCGCTTTCAACCGCCGTCGAAGTCCACGATGATAACCGCCTGACGGCCCGACACCACGGCCGGGACCACGTGAGGAAGACCATGGGACTGTTTCCGGGAAAGCGACCGAACGACCTCGGTGTGCGCAATGGCCGGCTGAAGCCGCCGCCGTCATCGCCCAATGCGGTGCACAGCCAGGTGACCGAGGGCTATCACGCAATTGCGCCCCTGCGATACCAGGGAACGCGGGAGGCCGCCATGCGCACCTTGGCCGGCATCGTGCGCGAGACCCCTCGCGTCGATATTGTCACCCAGACCGGCGAGTATCTCTACGCCGAGTACCAGACCGCCCTGCTGGGTTTCGTCGATGATGTCGAGTTCTGGTTTCCACCGGCGGATGGGATCATCCACGTTCGCTCGGCGTCGCGCCTGGGCAGCAGCGACTTCGGCGCCAACCGCAAACGGATCGAGGCGATCCGCGCCCGGCTCGCCGCCGCGGCTTGAAATGGACCGCCAGCAACCCGTGGCTGCCGGCGGTTGCCACCGGGATCGTCAGGGCGACGCCAGCGGATCAGCACCCATGCCCCGGTCGCACGACCCGGTCGCCGCATGCGCGGCACCGGTGGCGTGCACCGCTTCCACCGAGGCCGACACCGCGAGATACGACCAGCATTCGGCCATGAGGTCGGGCCGCACCAATGCCTTGCGCGCGAGCGCGCGGCTGAAAGCGAGTTCCAGAGTCTGATTGCTCATGTCGGTCTCCCCGTCGAGGTCGCGCGATGTCCGCGCACGCTTCGGATGCTGCGCGAAAGCCGATGATTTCCGGGAACGACGGGCACAAGTTGTTACCATCGCGCCGCGAAGTATCAAAATACGCGACGCACCCAACGACCCCGGAGACCCGATGGCCGAAACCGCGACTTTGATGGACGCCTTGAAACGTGCGCTGCGTGCCCGGCGCATCAGCTACCTCAAGGTGGGGGAAGCGCTGGACCTGAGCGAAGCCAGCGTCAAACGCCTGTTCTCGCGTGGCGGCTTCACCCTGGAGCGTTTCGAACAGGTGTGCAGCCTGGCAGGCACCACCATGGTGGAACTGGTGCGGCAAAGCGCCGGCGGCAAGGATGCCGTCTCGCAACTGACCATGGAGCAGGAGCGCACCATCATGAGCGACCGCAAGCTGCTGCTGATGGCCGTGTGCGCGCTCAATCACCTCACGGTGCAGGAGATCGTCGGTGTTTACGCCCTGACCAAGGCCGAATGCGTCACCCTGCTGCTGCGGCTGGACAGCATCCACTTTGTGGAACTGCTACCTGAGAACCGCATCCGGCTGCTGGTCACCCGCACTTTCTCGTGGCTGCCGAACGGACCCATCCAGCAATACTTCAAGGCGCGCGCCCAGAACGAGTTCTTCAGGGCTCGGTTCGATCAGACGGACGAGATCATGCTGCTGTCCAACGCCATGCTCTCGCCCGGCTCCCTGGCGATCTTGCTGCAACGGCTGCGCCGGCTGGCCAACGAGTTCGCCGAGCTGCACGAAGACGAAAAGCACCTGCCCCTGGGCGAACGCCGCTCCTCGACCCTGCTGCTGGCCATGCGGCCCTGGGAGCTGGACGAATTCAAGGAGCTGCGCCGGCCGCGGCCGGCGCCCGCGAAGAGCAAGGGCTGACCGATACCGGCGGCGCGCGAGGGGCTCCCGATGAACAAGGCGCCCCCCCGGGAAGGCGCAGCGCAGCCCGGGGGTGGTGAACGAAGGGGCTGCCTGAAGCGAAGGGGCTCCGCCCACAGGGTCCCCCGAGGACGGGGCGCCCCCTGCGGGAAGGCGGAGCACAGCTGGAGCCTGGGGGTGGGTGTCACCTCCGCCCACTGGGTCCCCCGAGGACGGAGCGCCCCCTGGAGGGGGGAGCCGGAGCAAAGCGCAGCCTGGGGGTGGACGTCTAGTGTTCGGTGTGCGGCGCGCCGCAGCACTGCTTGAACTTCTTGCCGCTGCCGCAGATGCAGGGGTCGTTGCGGCCGATCTTTGGGCCGTCGCGCCGAAAGGTGTCGGGCTTGCGCTTCTCGGCCCAGTAGTCGAAGGCGTCCTGCACGGCTTCGGGCAGTTCGTCGCGGCAGTTCTCGATGAGCGCCAGCTCTTCCTGCGGCTTGAGATCGAGCGAAGCTCGCAGCACGGCATCGTGCTCCAGACCGCCGGCGAGGATCAGGAAGGGGAACAGGATGCCTTCGACTTCATCGACGTCACCCGAGGCTTCCCAGGCCGGCTGCGCCAGATCGACGCCCTCGAGATAGCCCAGTGCCCACATCGAATAGTCGTGATCGGCGCTTTCGTCGGAGACCGGATACAGGATCGGGTCGACCTGGGTGCCTTCGACCAGCGCCAGCACGATCTCCTGATGAAATCGCTTGAGCAGCGCGACCACTTCGGCCGACTGGATGTCGTTCTCCCAGTCGTGCTCGTCGCCCAGCGCGGCAGCGAGCCAACGCCCGAGCGGTATCGCTTCAGGCGCACTGGCGACAGCGCAAAGGAAACCCTGCAAGGCATCGAGCGGCATGGCGTTGCCGCCATGCTGGTCGCCGGACAGCAGGCCTTCCAGCCGGTCGAGATCGGATTCCGAAAGGGTCAACAACGGCAAGTCACCAATCGCAAGTCAGTCGCGGCCGTTTGGTGAAATTGTCGCCGCAGCGCCCGCCGGGCCGCTCCAAGGGCGCTGGCCCCCCATTGGGGGGTAGCGACCGAAGGAAGCCGTGGGGGGTTGTGAACTCAATCGGCACGCGGCGGATTGCCGCCGGGGCGGGCCGGCGCGCCGCTGCCCGAACGACGCCCGCGACCCTGGGCCGGACGGGCTTGTCCGCCGGCGGGGCGGGGAGCGTTGCCGGCGGTAGTGCCATTTCGGCCGCCACCACCACCATTGCCATTGCCGTTGCCATTAGCGCTGGCGCCACGATTGCCACCGTTGCCATTCCCCTGGCGCGGACCGCCGCCACCGTTGCCGCGGGATTCACCGCGAAACGGCTTGCCGCCACCGCTACGGCCACCACCGCGGGTATTGGGCTCGCCGAACACCCGCCCCGAGGAAGGAAACATCGACGACGCGTTCGAGAGCGGCTGGCGTTCGTCGTAGTCGTTGCCGGGAGAAGTCTGCCGTGCGGGAATCAGGACGTTGCCGTCGGGTTCGCCCTGGACTCGCGCGGGCTGATCGCCACGACGGCCTTCGCCCCGCGCCTGGCGCGGCGGGCGAATGGAATTGCCGTCGGCTTCGGCCTGCACCCTGGGAGGGCGCGACGGGTTGCCATCGGTTTCGGGCTGGAACGGCGGTGGCGGGGTATCGGTTTCGACCTTGGACTCTGCTTCGGCCTGGATACGCGGCACCCGCGGGAGGTCGCCGCCTGGCGCGGACACACCGGGATTCGGCTTGCCTCGCCCTTCGCCGCCTCGCCCTTCGCCACCACGACCGCGACGATTGCGGCCGCGACGTTCGGGGTTTTGTCCGGGTACGGCGACGACGCCATCTTCAGGCACGGCGGTGTCGCGTCCGCGTTGCGGCCGGCGTTCGGGGGTGGTGTCGGGTGCGGCTTCCGAAACCGAGCCGGGCTCGAAACCGGGGACGATCGAGCGCTCGATCTTGCGCCGGATGAGTTTCTCGATGTCGGCCAGCAACGGCAATTCTTCGTGGCAGACCAGCGAGATCGCCTCGCCCGAACTGCCGGCACGGCCGGTACGGCCGATGCGGTGCACGTAATCTTCAGGGACGTTGGGCAGTTCGAAATTGACGACGTGCGGCAACTCTTCGATGTCGAGGCCGCGCGCCGCGATGTCGGTGGCGACCAGGACCCGGATGGTGCCTTCCTTGAAACTGCGCAAGGCCCGAAGCCGTTGCGGCTGGCTCTTGTTGCCGTGGATCGCGTCGGCTTCGATGCCCTGCTTGTCGAGCTGCTGGGCGAGGCGGTTGGCACCATGCTTGGTGCGCGCGAACACCAGCACCTGGCGCCAGTCGCCGGTGGCGACCAGATGGGCGAGCAGTTCGCGTTTGCGGGATTGGTCGACCGGATGCACGCGCTGGGCGACCAGTTCGGACTCGGCGTTGCGACGGGCGACCTCGATCAGCACCGGGTCGTGCAGCAGGCCGTCGGCGAGTTCGCGGATCTCGTCGCTGTAGGTGGCGGAGAACAGCAGATTCTGGCGCTTGGCCGGGAGCGTGGCGAGGATGCGCCGGATGTCGCGGATGAAGCCCATGTCGAGCATGCGATCGGCTTCGTCGAGCACCAGGGTGTTGATGCCGGACAGGTCGACGGTCTTCTGGCCGATGTGGTCGAGCAGACGGCCCGGCGTTGCCACCAGGATGTCGACGCCGCGCTTGAGAGCGTCGACCTGGGGTGTCATGCCGACGCCGCCGTAGATGAGCGTGGACCTCAGGGAGAGATGGCGGCCATAGGTGCGGACGCTTTCCTCGATCTGGGCGGCCAGCTCGCGTGTCGGGGTGAGGATGAGGGCCCGCACCCGGCGATTGCCGGCCGGGTCGGCGGCGTCTTGCGCGGTGAGCCGCTGTAGCATCGGGAGCGTGAAACCCGCCGTCTTGCCGGTGCCCGTCTGCGCGCCGGCGAGGACGTCTCGCCCTGCGAGAATGACCGGAATAGCCTGCGACTGGACCGGGGTAGGGTGCTCGTAGCCTTCTTCGGATACGACACGCAAGAGTTCGGCCGAAAGGCCGAGACCATCAAAAGTCACTGACAAAAGCAATCTCCTGGGATCGGCCTGCCGCGCCTTTGGGGCAACGGATCCGGTTCAGGCAGATTCGACAACTTGATGGAGGATCGGGCGAACTGCGCGCTCGCCGCGAGGGGATCTGGCCGCTGACCGGGTACTGCGGCGGCGTATCCTTGGAAACGAATAATACAGATGTTTTCCCGAAAGCAAACCCATTTTCAGCGGCGTGGCGAGAAGTCCGCAATGACCGGACGGCATGCCCCGACCCCTGCGGCACCATGCAAGCGAACACCATTTCATCGATTTCCGAGGCGCTGCGCGTCCTGCGCGAGACCTTCGGCTACCCCGGGTTTCGCGGCCAGCAGCAAGATGTCATCGACCATGTCGCCGCCGGCGGCGACGCGCTGGTGCTGATGCCCACCGGTGGCGGCAAGTCGCTGTGCTATCAGGTGCCGGCGCTGCTGCGCCCCGGTACCGCCGTGATCGTCTCGCCCCTGATCGCCCTGATGCAGGACCAGGTCGCGGCGCTCACGCAGTTGGGCGTGCGTGCCGCGTTCCTGAATTCCGCGCTCGATGCCAATGCCGCGCGGGCGGTCGAACGCGAGTTCGCCGCCGGGCGTCTGGACCTGCTCTACATCGCGCCCGAGCGGCTCGCGACCGCACGCTGCCTCGACCTGCTGACCCGCACGCGCATCGCCCTGTTCGGCATCGACGAAGCACACTGCGTGTCGCAGTGGGGGCACGACTTCCGGCCGGAGTACCTGCAACTGTCGGTGCTGCACGAGCGCTTCCCCGACGTGCCACGGATCGCGCTCACCGCAACCGCCGACCCGCAGACCCGCGCCGAGATCGTGCAGCGGCTCGCGCTCGACCACGCGCGCATCTTCGTGTCGAGCTTCGACCGGCCCAACATCCGCTACACCATCGTCGACAAGATCGATCCGCGCACGCAGCTCTTGCGCTTCATCCGCGAGGAACACGAGCACGACGCCGGCATCATTTATTGCCTGTCGCGCCGCAAAGTTGACGAGACCGCCGCGTGGCTCGCCACCCAGCGCGTTTCCGCGCTGCCGTATCACGCCGGCATGGACACGGCGACGCGCGCCACCAACCAGGCCCGCTTTCGCACCGAGGACGGCATCGTGATGGTCGCGACCATCGCCTTCGGCATGGGCATCGACAAGCCCGACGTGCGCTTCGTGGCCCACCTCGACCTGCCCAAGAGCATCGAGGGCTACTACCAGGAGACCGGCCGCGCCGGGCGCGATGGCGATGCCGCGGACGCCTGGATGACCTATGGATTGGCCGACGTCGTGCAGCAGAAACGCATGATCGACCAGTCGGAGGGCGGCGAAGACTTCAAGCGCATCGCCACCGCCAAGCTCGATGCCCTGCTCGGACTGTGCGAGACCGCCGCCTGCCGCCGCGTGCGGCTGCTCGGTTACTTCGGCGAAGCGAGCGAGCCCTGCGGCAACTGCGACACCTGCACCGCCCCGCCGGAAACGTGGGACGCCACCGACGCCGCTCGCAAGGCGCTCTCCGCCATCTACCGCACCGGTCAGCGCTTCGGCGCGATACACGTGATCGACGTGCTTCGCGGCAAAAGCGGCGAGCGCATGACGCGCTGGCAACACGATCAGCTCGCGGTGTTCGGCGTCGGCGCCGACATCGAAGAGGCCGCGTGGCGCAGCGTGATCCGGCAATTGGTCGCACTCAATCTCGCGGCGGTCGATCACGACGCGCATGGCGCGCTGTGCCTGACCGATGCGAGCCGCGCCGTGCTGAAAGGCGAGCAGCGCGTGGAACTCCGAAGAGCGGTGGGCGGCGAGAAGCTGCGACGTCAACGTCGCGGCGCCACGACCCCCGCGCCGGGCGCACCCGATGTCGGCATCTTCGACCGCCTCAAGGCGTGGCGCCTGGGCGAGGCGCGCGAACAAGGCGTACCGCCCTATGTGATCTTCCACGACAGCACACTCGTCGAGATCGCACAGCGGCGGCCGCGTGATCTGGATGCCCTGGCCGAGATAAGCGGCGTCGGCGAACGCAAGCTGGAGAGATACGGGAAGGCGGTGCTGGAGGTGGTGGCGGGAAGCTGAGAGACTGGCGTTCTCCGCGAGCCGGGCTATCTATC
>JANMWG010000110.1:0-3081 GCA_031393885.1 Betaproteobacteria bacterium
TGCCTGCCGCGCCTTGAACAGCAGAATCTGCGCGTCGTGCATGCGTTCGCGCCGGGTGCCCCTGGGCATGGCATCCGCCAGCGCGAGCGTGACGCTGGCCACCGACCATCGCACCGCGCGCCACTCGACGGTGAACTTCCAGAGCGTGAGCGCGAGCCGCACCACCCCCAGCGCGTTGGCCTCGGCGATCTCGAGTCCGCGCGAGAGGGAGTCGAGAGCGTCCTCGTAGCGCGCCTCCTGGAATCGGAGCCAGCCGACCTGGGCGAAACACCAGGCAGCCTCCGAAGGACTCGCGGTCGTGCGCCCGGCAAGACCCATGGCGATGTCCGCGATGCGATCGCCGCGCTCGAAGTCTCCGCACAGTCCACTCACCACCAGGGCGCCGAGTGCAGCCCCGAGCGCGATGTCGGGGTCTGCCGATTCGGCCAGCAGCGCTTCGACGCGCCGATACGACGGTTCAATCAGCGGGTGCCAGGGCCGGGTGTGGAACAGCGTCATGCACAGCGTGCCCTGGACGCGCAGCTCGGCGTCCGGCGAAGCGAAGCCAGGCGTTTTCCCGATCTCCGCGAGCAACTCGTCGAGCCAGCCCTCCATGGCGTCGAGCGCATGGAAGCCGAGGAAAGCACCGCTCACCAGCGCGGTCAGGCATTCGAGCAGGCCGGCACGGTCGTCACATCGGCGAAACAGCTTCACGGCATTTTCGAGGATGCGGGTGCCGGTCTCCGGGTCGGTCTGCAGGAACGCGCGGCCGAGCCAGTAGGCGAGCCACGGCTTGGTCGTGCGCCGCGCCTCGGGCAAGGCTTCGATCCAGCGTCGCAAGGTTTCCCGGCGGCCGGTCTGGAGCTGCTGCGCCGCCCGTTCGGTAACCAGGCGTTCAGCTTCGTCCCAGCAGGCGTGAGCGAGCCAGAGGTCCATCGCCGGCTCGATGTCGCCCGATGCCTCCAGCGCGCGGGCCGACCGGACAATCAACAGCGTGAGCGCTGCGGCATCGAGAGTTTTCCGGGCGCGCATGCGGAGGAAATCGAGAAACAGCGCATGGAACTGGTAGCTCGGCTCGGGACCCGGCCGGCGATCGGTGAACAGGCGGCGTCGGTACAGATCCTCCAGCACGTCCGGCGCGCCCGCTTCGGTGCTCAGCTCCACCGCCAGCGTGGGAGTCACGCGCGGCAGGAACGCCACCGAGAGCAGGATGTCGCGGCGTCGTTGCGAGGTCTGATCGAAAATCAGGTCGGCGAAATAGTTGAACACCGACTCGCGCGTTTCCGAGGGTAGTTCGCGAGCGCTGCCGTCGGCATGGCCGAAGCGCTCCAGCATCAGCGTGACGCCGGCCGCCCAGCCTTGCGACTGCTGATGCAGCGCCTGCACCAGCCAGCCTTCGGTGACCCCGCGTTGCGCGCAAAGCGCCACGACTTCTTCGCGGGTGAGCTGCAGCCGGTCCCAGCCGAAGGAGATCATGGCGCCGTTCGCGGCAAACCGGACGAACGACGCCGGGGCATCGGACCTGCTGATGCCGATGATGGCGTTTCCCGGCGGGGCCTGCAGGACTGCCTCGCGGATCGCGCCGTGCAGCTCGGCGTCGTCGGGCGCCTCCTGGTAGTTGTCGAGCACGATGGCAACGTCCGCCGGCAACTGCGCGAACAGGGCGCGGAAGTAGATGCGCGCGAACGCCTGCACGTCCACGAGATGCTCCGCCGCGAATCTGGGCAGCGATGTCTCGCGACCTTCGCAAAGCGCCTGCGCCGCCCGCGACAGATGATCGAACAGCGCGGCCGGATCGGCATCCCCGGAATCCACCTGGTACCAGATGGCGGGAACCTGCCTGGCCTCGAGCCAGCTCGCCACGAGTGTGGTCTTGCCCGCCCCGGGTGGCGAGGCGATCCAGATCAGCGGCCGGCCGCGGTTCTCGTCGAGCAGGGCGAACAGGCGTTCGCGCGGGACGACATCGAACAGACGCGGTCGGCTGACTTTGGCGAGCAAGGCTTTACGGGTCATGGCTCCCTCACTGCGTTGATCGCAGTGTGCACTTGTTCCGGACTCACGACGCCGGGTTGCGACGACGTCACCTCAACTCGTACGTGCCCTTGTTCGGGTTGCACACCTGGAACGCGGCATCCTTGGAAGTCGGCCAACCTTCCACCTTGTACTTGCCGTCGAGCGTCATGCCGTCGTACTTGCCGGTACCCCAGGGCGAGGTGTAGCTCCCGCTGCCACCCTCAGGGCTATCGGTGTATTCCATCCAGAACTTGTCGCCGTCCATGTCGATCATCTCGCACATGCCGAACCCGCGCTGGCGGCCGTTCAGATTCATCCAGGTGCCGTAGCACACGCCCGAGGTCCGGTCGAAGGCGCGCCCCGGCGGGTTGGTGACGACCATGGCGATGCCTTGATAGTGGCTGACAATGTAATGATCGCCGCCGACAAGGGTCTTGGCCAGATCGGCCACGCAGAAAGTGAATTCGAAACTCCCCTTCTTCGGCATGTTCACCTTGCCTGCCTCGGCGCCACCCGCCGCGAGCATCACACCGAGCCCGAGCGTCATCATCGTCAACGTTTTCATCGCGAGTTCTCCTCATTGGAATTTCCGGTCGGAACGTCACGCCGGGGAGAAGGGATCGCGCACAGCGCACGCCAGAGGGCCTCGACCGTATGGAAGCGCGCTTGTTCGCCGCTCGCCACCGACTCGACGAGGCCGGCCATCCCGGCAGCGTCGCGCCGATACACCCGCACGATATAGACCTCGGTGTGCTGCATGATCCGCCCCCTTTCCGAGCGCAGGATCAGGCTAGCGGCCGGAGGGGTACGGATCGGCTACGGATGCGAAATGTTGTTCGGGTGCCGGGCGGGAGCTGAAACGCTCAGAGCGGACCGTGCAACTTCCCCCGCAACGCGTCCGGAATCTCCAGCTCGAAGCCGAGGATCGCGGCCGACAGCGACTTGCCATAGTTGTCGAGGCACAGGCTGCGCGACACGCCGCCACCGAGGGCGCCGTGGCAGACGAAATTCATCATCTGCAGCCCGTCGACTTCGTAGCGCAGTACCGGCCCCTGCACCGTGCCGGCATAGTGGCGATGGAATCGTTCG
>JANMWG010000136.1:0-17414 GCA_031393885.1 Betaproteobacteria bacterium
GCCTGACCCCTGAATGCGGACAACCGGTGCAGTCACCCGGTCCACGTTGAGCGCCAGCGAACCGCCGACCTGGATGAAGATCTTCGAATCGGACACGATGCTGCCCCCGGTCAGCGCGAGGTCGCCGCTGCAGGTGAGCGAAATGCCATCGGTGAACGAGAGGTTCTGCGTGCCGGAACAGGAGACGTTGCCGACATCGAACAGCGGCGCTGCGCCCGCCGCCACTGGCAGGAGCATGCTTCCGATCGTTGCGAATCTCGCCAGCCACATCGTTGATCACCCCCGTGGCAGGAGGGGAAAGCCCCTTTCCTGCCTTCTTTTCCGGATGGTAGTCACAACACGCTCAGTCGCGCAACCGCGGTCCCGTGCACGTTATGCAGCCAAACCCGAGTGCCGATAGGCCGAATGGCTCACACCCCGCTCAACCGCTCGGCCATCGCAATGACCGGCAACACCGTCTGCGCATCCGGCTGACGGGCCAGCAGTTCGAGGCTCAGCGTGGCCAGGAACAGTGCGGCCTTCTGTTCGCCGACGCGGCCGAGCGCTTCGCTCAAGGCGGTGTAGGTCTGATCGAGATCATCGTCGCTCATGGTGAAGTAGTCTCGAGGTTGGTTGCATCGACTTCGGTCATGTTCCGCCGAAACGGTTCGAGGGCCGCGCGCATGGCATGAAGGGCAGACGCATCGGCACGCGGCCACCGTCCGAGGATGTAGCCATCCGGACGGATGACGAACAGCGCGCCTTCGGTGGCGTGGTAGCGCTGCCACGCTTCACCCGAAGCGTCGATCAGCGTCATCGAATCGACCGTCACCGGATCGCGACTGATGCGCTGCACCCGCAATCGTGCCAGGCCGGCATCGGGAGGACCTTCGATCTCAGTCAGCGCTGATGGCAGCGCGCCATGGTCGCTGAAATAGAGCGCCACAAAGTCGTGGCCGAACTCGCAGGTCAGGTGGCCATTCGACAGCAACGCTTCCGGCGCCGGGTCACCAGCATCGGGCGAAAGCTCGGTGCCCTGCCCACGCGCCGTCGCGTTCAGCGGCGAACCGGGATAGCTGATCGGCGTCGATTGACGCGGGTTGATCAGCGACCGCACCCGCTCGTTTTCCGTGGCCAGTCGTAACGCGGCTTCGCGCATGAGCTTGAAGCCGAAGTGCGGCGGCGCCATGAACTCGGTGCTCTTGGCGCCAAAGGCGATGTTCTGCCGCGTGGCATGCACCCGCTCGATCGAGTAGGAATCGAGCAGCCGGTGGTGCGACTTTCCCTGCAACACCAGCGCCAGTTTCCACGCCAGATTGCCGGCATCGTCGAGACCGGAGTTCAGACCGCGCACCCCGAAGATCGGCACCAGGTGCGCGGCGTCGCCGGCGAACAACACGCGGCCATGACGGTAGTCGTCGAGCGTGAGGCACTTGGCGTTGTAGATGGAGATCCGCAACGGCTTCCACGGCGCGGTCTCGCCGATCATCTCGAGGTGGCTGCGCACGCGCGGCAGCACCTGCTCGGGCTTGACGGCTTCGGCCGGGTCTTCGTCGTCGCCGATCTGGTAGTCGATGCGCCAGACGTTGCCGGGCTGGCGATGCATCAGGATGGTCGAGCCCGGATTGGAGGGCGGATCGAACCACGCCAGCCGCTCGACCTCGCGCCGGGTTTCCTGCTCGATGTCGACGATCACGTAGCGGCCTTCGTACTGCATGCCATCGAACCGCAGGCCGAGCTGCTCGCGCACCGTGCTGCGTCCGCCGTCGCAGGCGGCCAGCCAATCGGCTCGCAACGTCGAGCGTTCACCGCCGACACCTTCGATATCGATCTCGACGCCGGTCGCGCCCTGCCGGACGGCCACCGCCCGTGTCGACCAGCGCACGTCGACCATGCCTGCGCATTCCTCGGCGGAGCGATGCGCATACTCCTCGATGTAGTACTGCTGAATGTTCACCATCGGCGCATAGCGCTGCGTCGGCGCTGACGGCATCGCGAAACGCAACACCTCGGTATCGCGAAAATAGCTGCGCCCGCCGGTCCATGGCAAACCGGTGTCGACCAGCGCCCGGTCAGCGCCGACCCACGAGAGAATCTCCTGCGAACGCCGCGAGACGCAGATGGCCCGACTGCCGTCGCAGTAGCCGGCATCGGCCTCGATGACGACGGTCCGAATGCCGTAGTGTGCAAGCAGCGCTGCCAGCGTCATGCCGACCGGGCCGCCACCGACGATCACGACGGGACTCGCGTT
Source organism: Betaproteobacteria bacterium (assembly GCA_031393885.1). Taxonomy (GTDB): domain Bacteria; phylum Pseudomonadota; class Gammaproteobacteria; order Burkholderiales. The sequence continues at coordinate 2,231 of JANMWG010000136.1, forward strand.
CAGGTGAACATTTGCTGTGGTGCTCATGCGATGGCCGCAGAGAGCCCCGTCCTCTCCTCGGAAACAGCAACGTCACGCTGAGCCGCAACGACACTCCGCTCGGACCGCCGGTCGGGCGGGCCACCCGGTAGCGCACGCCACCCCCCACGCTCATGAGTTGGTCGTTCGAACCGGTGGGCAACAACAATACCGGACCAACGCCCCAGATCCAGCCGCCGGCCGTCGGGGCCTTGGATGAGATGAACACGCTTTGCACGACATCGCCGATCCGGAACTGGCTGCCGGCGCCGGGAGCGACGTTGTCCTGCGAGATCACCGGCAGTCTGGTCTGGCCTCATGGCAAAAACCCTGCGGGGATGCAGGTTGGTTGATGTGCTGATGACGCAACGCGGCTACGGCGTGGGACGTCCGGCCGCCTTTGCCTGCGCAACCCGGCCCTCGTACACCGTGCCCCACACCTTGATATTCCGCAGCCCCGCCGCGCCCACCTTGTAAGGGTCCTGGTCGAGTACCGTGAAGTCGGCCAGCTTGCCGGCCTCGATGCTGCCGAGGCGGTCTTCGAGGTGGAGGATGTACGCGGCGTCGATAGTGATCGCCTTCATGGCCTGATCCAGCGTCAATCGCTCTTCGGGGCCGAACACCTTGCCCGACAGCGTCTGGCGGGTGATCGCCGTCCAGGCCAGGAACAGCGGTGCCGCCGGTGCCATCGCGAAGTCGGAATGCAGCGCCACCGGAACGCCACGCCGCACGAGCCCACCGAGCGGCGTCATGCGTGCGGCGCGGTCGGGGCCGAGGCCCACCTCGGCGTAGTTGTCGCCGAGGTCGTACAGGTAGAACGGATTGGCGGACACCTGAGCACCAAGTTGCGCCACACGTCGGTTGATGCCATCGGTGGCATAGCCATAGTGTTCCAGGGTGAAGCGATGATCGGCGCGCGGCTTCTGGTCTTCGAGCCGCTCCAGGATGTCGAGCACCGTCTGCGCGCCCGCGTCGCCGTTGGCATGCACATGGATCTGATAGCCGGCATTCCAGTAGCGGCGCGCGAGTTCTTCGAGCGGCGCGGGTTGCGTGATCCATTCACCCGAATGTCCGTCGATGTAGCCTGGCGACGAGATCTGCATCGCCTGTGAAAAGAACGCGCCGTCGGCAAAGAGCTTGACCGCGCCATTGGTGAAGATGTGGCGGGTGTTCTTCTCGCCCGCTTTGCCGATGAAAGCGAATGCCGCGTCAGTGCCTTTCAGCACCGCGCCCAGTGCGGCCACATCCGGTGTCAGGCGCACGCGCACCGGCGAGTCGTCGCGATCGAAGGTCCGCCGCAGTGCGCCGAGTTCGAGCTCCCAATTGGTGACGCCGGTGCTCATGTCTGCCACGGTGGTGACGCCGTTGAAGGTGAGATAGTCGCGCACTTTCGCGAAGCCCTGGTCCACGCGCGACGGTGCGAGCAGAAAGTCGGCCAGTGCCGGCACCGCGGTCTTGAAGAAGCCGTCTTCGAGAAAGTGGCCCTGGTCCCAGTCGATCTGCGGATTGCCTCGCACCTTCGCTTCGGTGAGCCCCCTGGTTTCGAGGTACGCGAGCATGGGCGTGTTGAAGTACGCCTCGTGCGAGGAACGATGCCACACGAAAATGGGATAGGTGTTGGAGATGGTGTCGAGCAGCGCGCGTGACATGTCGCCATGGAAGCTGCGGCTATAGCCCCAAGTGATGAACATCGGGGCGGTCTTCGGCGCCGCTGCGAACGCGGCCTTCAGGGCTTTCAGGTACGCCTCGTGCCCCACCGTCGCGGGTGTCTTCTCGCCCATCACATCCCAGGGCTCCGGTGTGATCCAGGTGGTGCCGAATTGCAGCGCGCCCAGCAGCGGATGCAGGTGCGGGTCGATCAGGCCCGGCATCAGCACCTTGTCCTTGAAGCGGCTGTCGACGGTGTACTTGCCGACCGTGAGCCAGGGCACCATGTCGTCCAGCGATCCGACGGCGAGGATATGGCCGTCGCGCACGGCAACCGTGGTGGCGTTCGGCCGGGTGGGGTCCATGGTGATGATGCGTTTGGCGACGAACACGGTGATCGGCCCGTCGCCGGCTGCCGCCGGGCGACTCGCGGCCTGCTGCGCGATGGCTGGCGAACCGACACCCTGTGCGAGCGCGACGCAGCTCGCGATGACCGCAGCCGTGAACGGCCTGAAACGTCTCATGGAAAACTCCCTGGATCGAACCATCGGACTACCCACCGAGCGCGATGATCGCCGATTCGATGGTCACGCCGGGCAGCACCACCGGCAGCGTTTCCGCGTTACGATCGAGCGGGTCCAGGATCGGATGCGATTGGTCGTTGGTCGTGAAAGCCATGCGAGGCTGCGGCAGACAGGTGGGCCGGTTCAGCCGGTTGGCGCGAGTGTATCGGTTCACGCGACCCGCGCTGCGGCAGATGGCGAAAGCAAGGCTCACCGGCGTAACCACGCCGGCTACTTCGCCGACGCAGCCGGTTTCGAACCTTCTTTTGTGGACGGCAGCAACTTGCCCGGCAGCTCGAGCGTGTGCGCGAAGATGCCGGCCAGTTGGGACGACACCGCTTCCGGCCCCAGCGGCATCCTCGAGAGGCTCGAACATCTCGCCCCACAGTTCGCTCGAAAGATCGACGATTCCCGTCATGCCGTCGTGGAATCGAAGCCAGAGCCGGTAGCCCTCCATGGGCTTCACTTCGACGACCCTGGGGATCATGGTTTCCTGCTCCAGCAGATCTTCGTCAACGCCGCCTGGGTAGGCGTCGCTCGGCATTCTTCCACGTCACGGCCCTTTCATGAATCGCACATCTCCATACCACGCCGTCACCGCCTCGCCGGTGTTGTCGGTATCCGTCGCGATGGCGACGCCGGAGATGGCCGGTGAGTCTTCGCCGAAGGCCACCTTGAAGTCTTCGGCGACGTTGCGGCGCACGGTCACCCATTGGCCTGCCTGCGCCGCGCCCGAGGTGACGACGATCATGCGCAGGCGGTCGGTGTAGGCGCTCCAGGCAGCGGTGCCCACCGGCGCTTTCGAGTCCCATACGTAGCAAAGACCCGCCGTGGGCACTGCCTCGCCGTACATCGCGCGGGCGAGCTTGAGCTTCATGCGTGTGCCGAACGGCAACTTCGCCGTGTCGTAGTCGAACAGCACGTACACGCGCGCCGCGAAGTCGTCGCCCGCCTTGGTGCCGAAGGCGGACTTCGCCAGCACCCCGCTTACCTTCCAGCGCCACTCGATGACCGGGTTCGCTTTCGGATCGATGCGGACGCTTTGGCTGAGACCGGACATCGATGCGTTGGCCTCCGCCCGCAGCACCGTCGTGCCCGCGTCATGGACGAGCACATAACGGGTTTCGCGCGGCACCTTCGGCAATCTGGTCGCCCGCCAGGGATCGGCGGGGGCTGCGCCGGGATTGCCGGTAGAGAATGGCGCGACGTTCGCGTCGGCCCCGGCACCACGGACGCCGATGCAGAGCGTCGCCAACAGGAACAGCGGCAGCAACGACCGCGTTGCCGGCAGGCCTTGCGGCGATTTCATGTCACCGCCTGCCGAAGTATCCAGAATGCGCGCGCCCTCTTCCGGTCCGGTGGGGGCGGCGGCTGAGCGGTCAGCCCTCGTCCAACTCACGCTGGAGGTGACCGATGCCATCGAGCAGCGTGGCGAACTTGCCACCGAAGCGGGTGAGCCGGTACTCGACCCGGGGCGGCACTTCGGGGAAGGAGCGCTTGTCGACGATGCCGTAGCGCATCAGCTTGCGCAACCGCTCGTTCAGCACCTTCTTCGACAATCCCGGTTGCGCGTGTTCCATCTCGCCGGGCCGGCGCACGCCGTCGCGGATCATGCCCAGCACCGCCAGCGACCACTTGCAGCCGACGATGTCCTCGACCATGTGCGACGCCTGCGGTGTCGCGGAACTTTTCTTGTCGTTTGCAATCATCGTCAGTCACCGAAAAGTACCCGGGTCACCGTTCGGTGCCCCCTTGGCGATGGGCGCCGGCGCTGAAACAATCGGAACTCCATTCAACCACGAACCGGCGTTCATGATGAAAAGTGCCATCGCAATCCCCCTGCTCTGTGCTCTGCCCGCGCTGGCCGGTGACCTGCCGCCGGTACCGTATCCGGAAGGCTACCGCGACTGGACGCACGTGAAGAGCATGGTCATCCACGACGGTCACCCGCTGGTCGAAGCGTTCGGCGGCATCCACCACATCTACGCGAACCCCAAGGCGCTGACCGGCTATCGGCGCGGCGGTCCATTTCCCGACGGCGCCGTGATCGCGTTCGACCTGCTCGCCGCCACCGACAGCGGCGGTGCGATCGTCGAAGGCGACCGCAAGGTGGTGGGCGTGATGAGCAAGAACGCGCGCAAGTGGCCCGACACCGGCGGCTGGGGATTCGAGGCCTTCAAGGGCGACTCCAAGACCGAGCGTGCTGTGGGCGCCAACGCGGCCACCGCGTGCTTCGGCTGCCACGCGCCGGAGAAGGCCAGCGACTACACGTTCAGTCGGTGGCGGCCGTGAGCCGACGCTGCAGAACCATGCTCGCGTTACTTGGAGGGCTACGTAGCCGCGGTTCGATGCAGCAATCAAACCCCGGTGACCCCCACATGCTTCGACCATTCGCTGCAAAGCTTTCGAAATGACCGGCTTCCGCCAAAAGCCTGCTGGAGATCCAGATGCGCCGAAAATGCAGGCTGATCCGTTGTTTCATGGTATCCGCGGTTGGGCATGCGATCGGCCATCCACTTGTTGGCCGCGAGCAACAGGTGGCGACGGAACTCGTCGTCACGTCGAAGGAAGCGATCACGGTGCACCCGAATCGGCTTTAACAACGTTAGGGGCACCCCTGGGGTGCGCCAATCGCTCAGCCGGCGAAGCAAGACGGGAAGGGCAGCAACCTCTCCATCGCCTTCGACGATGGACGCGACGGATATCACTGATCGAACGCTGCGAACAGATCGACTTGTCGCGCCGCTTGGCCCGCCAACACTTCCGCGTCGGGCGCCAGTTGGTCGAGCCTCAACAACTCGCCTGCCGAAAACAAATGCTCATACATCGACTTTCGAGATGCAGCGTCGACGGGGGCGATGTAAGTCTCGCCTCGTTCCGAGACGACTGCCAGCAACGCGTCTGGATTCAGGGCGTAGTCGTCCAAGAGATCGGGGCTGTGGCTGGTGACGATGACCTGTGTACGTTTGGAGGCCTTGGCGAGCGCCTCGCGAAGCGCAGCGCTCGCAGCCGGGTGCAATGCCGTTTCCGGCTCCTCGACACCAATCAGCGAAGGAGCATGGCCATCGCCTCCCTGGAACAGGGTGGTCAATACCCCCAGCGCACGAAGCGTTCCGTCGGACATGTTCTGCGCCGAAAACCTCGATGGCCCCCTTGAGCTTCCGATATCTTGCTGAAACTCGAGTGTCTCGAGCGTCCCCATCGGCTTGCGCTGAACCCCGCGTACAGTCGGCACTACCGTCTGGAGATACTGCTCGATGATCTCGATCGATTCTGGAGACGAACGCTGCAGATGCCCGATGACGCTCGCGATATTCTCGCCGTTCGGTTTCAGCAGCCGGCCATCCTGTGGCTTCTGCGGCTCACGCATCACCTTTGGATTCAAATTGTAAAAGCCCATGGTAGTCAGCGCGTCGAAGACCGGACGAAATGCCGCGAGACCCGACACGCTGACCAGGGCAAGCCGATCCGGCGTCACTGCGGGAAACGTTGCCTCGCTGGTCGACTTCAGTTTGCCGCTCTCGACGTTGAATGACGGGCCGCCGCTACCACCGTCGAGGACGCATTCTTCGGTTTGAACCTCGTAGTATCGGTCCTTCAGCGCACCGATCGTGAAGGCGTAGCGACCGCGCACGCCATCCGGCAGAACGAATTCGAGGCGGATACCGAAATGCGTGGGATGGCCACTGGAGCGCCTCCTCACCTCCGCCAGTCCTCCACGCTCGTTCAACGCATTGTCCAGGGAGCCCGTCAATGCATCCCGCACCAGATGCAATGCATCGAGAAAGTTGCTCTTTCCAGAACCGTTGGCGCCAACCAGATAGGTGAGTGGTCCGAGCCGTACGTCGCACGAGCCGATGCTCTTGTAGTTGCGCAAAACGACACGGGTGAGGAATACGGGCAGCGTCATCGCGTCAGGCAATTTCCGGAAAGGCGGTTGGACAGTACGTCAGGTGGCAAAGGATAAGAAACGCAACTGTCGCCGAGTATAGAAGAAGCTCGGTCGGCCGCCACCGGAACGTAGCGAAAGCAGCGTGCCGGCGGCGTTCTTCTACCCCAGATTCACCATCACATGCCGCACCACGATGTCGTCCTCCAGCCCGTACATCGACATGCCCTTGCCGTAGCCGGACATCTTCATTCCGCCGTGCGGCATTTCGGTGGCGCGCATGAAGTGGGTGTTGATCCAGGGCAACCCCACACTCTGCAGCATCCGCCCCAGTTCCGCCTTCATCGGCGCCAGCCGGCCTTATCGCGTCGCGCACCGCCCCGTCGACAAGACCTTCGGGGGCCCTCTTTCATGGCCAGCGCCGCTCGATGAACAAGCCCGCGCACAACGCCGCGCCCACCACGTAGAGCAGCCACGTGGTCGAGATCGCATACGGGTAGACCATCAACGCCACACCCAGCCACATCGTGAGCCGGCGCTCGTTTTTGCGCCCGTAACGGAACGCGACCAGCCCGATCAGGCCAAACACGATGGCGCCGAAGAGGTAGGCCGGGCTGGGCAGCTCGAAACCCAGCGACTGCAGCGAGTTCAGGTCATCCATGGGACTTCGCACCCGGCCTTCGGATCGGTGTGGTTGTGTACGGAAGCATACCGGTGCGCGTTGTGGATGGGTCCAGGATACGCCGAGGCAATGGCCGATCTCCCGGCGGCAACCTGGTCCGCGTTCGCGTCAGCCCACCATCGAACCAAGGAGGTAGCCCCCATGACACTTCGTACTCCCCTCATCGCAGTCGCCCTGGCCGGCGCCGCGTGCCTGATTCCAATGAGTACCACCACGCTGGCCCACGAAGGCCGGGGGCCCAGGCGGCGTGCATGGACGGAAGGGGGTATACGATCCGTTGGGTTGACACCCACCCCCAGCCTGCGCTGCACTTCGGCTTCCCCCTGGGGGCGCAGCATCCTCGGGGGTGAGGCCGGACACGGACAGTCCCTGCGGACTGTCCGTCGCCTGCCGAACGACGGCGGCCTCCGGCCGCTGGCACCCTGGGGTGCTGCCATGCAGCGCCCCCCGCGGCACGAAACGAAGTTGCAATGGAGGAGTCTTGCATGGCCGACCTGTTCGACAACCCGATGGGACTCATGGGGTTCGAGTTCGTCGAGTTCGCATCGCCCGAACCGGACGCGATCGAACCGGTGTTCGAGCAACTGGGTTTCCGGCTGGTGGCCCGCCACCGCTCGAAGGACGTGGTGCTCTACCGCCAGGGCGGCATCAACTTCATCGTCAACCATGAAGCGCGGAGTCCGGCGGGCTACTTAGCCGCCGAGCATGGTCCATCGGCCTGTGGATTGGCGTTCCGGGTGAAGGATTCACATCGGGCGTACGCAATGGCGCTCGAGCGCGGCGCCCAGCCGATCGAGATGCCCACCGGCCCGATGGAGTTGCGCCTGCCCGCCATCAAGGGCATCGGCGGCGCGGCGCTCTACCTGATCGACCGTTTCGACGAGGGCCGGTCGATCTACGACATCGACTTCGAATTCATCGACGGCGCCGACCGCCATCCGGTGGGGCATGGACTGAAGCTCATCGACCACCTCACGCACAACGTCTATCGCGGGCGAATGACGTTCTGGGCCAGCTTCTACGAGCGGTTGTTCAATTTTCGCGAGCTACGGTACTTCGACATCAAGGGCGAGTACACCGGCCTGACCTCGAAGGCGATGACCGCGCCCGACGGCTTGATCCGCATCCCGCTCAACGAAGAGTCGGCGCGCGGCGCGGGGCAGATCGAGGAGTACCTGATGGCGTTCAACGGCGAAGGCATCCAGCACATCGCCTTGTCGAGCGACGACCTGCTCGCGAGCGTCGACAGCCTGAAACGCGCCGGCGTGCCGCTGATGAAGGCACCGCCCGCCACCTACTACGCCATGCTCGAGGATCGCCTGCCCGGCCACCGTGAGAACCCGGCCGGCCTGCGATCGCGCGGCATCCTGCTCGATGGCACAACGCAGGGCGGTGCCACGCGCCTCCTGCTGCAGATCTTTTCGAGCCCGATGTTGGGGCCGGTGTTCTTCGAATTCATCCAGCGCAAAGGCGACGACGGTTTCGGCGAAGGCAACTTCAAGGCGCTGTTCGAGTCACTGGAGCGCGACCAGATCGAGCGCGGGGTGCTGCACACCGGTTGAACCGCAACGCTCGACCTCGCCGTTGACGATTGGCGCCGATTGGCGCCTATAGCTCCACGTCGCCGGACGTCGGCGTGAGCACCTGGGTGCTCTCTCCCTTGTCGGTCGCCAGTTGCAGTTTCAGCTTGTCCAGACCCGGCAGGTTGTCGAACAGCTTCACCCCCAGCGTGCCCACCCGCGCGGAGGTCGCGCCGTCGCAATGGAAGCGGTACATCGCCTGGATGTTTCCATCGGCCTTGGTGGGCTTGCCCTGGGCGTCCACGGCAAAGGCATTGGCATTCTCCACCTGGCACCTGGCTTTTTCCGGAAACACGAACAGCTTGTCGGCAGCCTTGAGCCGGGTGACCACCTCCTCCGGGGTCAGGCTCTGCGTGCCCGCGTTCGAGGCGTCGGCGCGGGTCATCGGCAGCCGCAACTGCATGCTCACGTCCGGCCCGGACACGTCGACGGCCAAGGTGCCGGTCTTGTACTGGGCCGCGGCGGTGCCATCGGCACTGGCGGGCAGGGTGTGGCCAAGGGTCGCGAAAAGCACCAGGGCGATGGGAAAGCGCGGATGAATCATGCCAATGCTCCGAGAAAATTCTGACGGCGGGAGTCTATCGCAACCAGCCCTGTCTTCGTCCCAGGTTCGGGAGACGCGAGGGCTCGCCGTCGATCGGGCACATGAACGATCTGCTCGCCTATCTCACAGCCCACTGCTGTCAGGGCGCCGGCTGCGACCGAAGAACTGTCGCGACGGGTGAACCAGCGGGCGTTGTGACGCCACATTCCGCGATCGGGCTCTTGCAACGATCGCCTGCGCCCCGATGCTTGATCTGTGTCAAGACGGTGTCACGACGACGCGGCATGCTCGCCTGAACGCCAGCCATCGCCGTTCGCTTCGCCCCGACCTGTTCATCGAGCCACCGTGACCCTTCCCCTACTCGACGGCCTCAACCGCGATTGCTTCTGCTTCAGCCTGGACCCCGGGCGGCGGCTTCGCGCCGGTGTACAGCAGCGTCGATTCGACCGGCGGAAGCCTGGCGTGCACCAGCCCTGAACCGCGCGTGAACGCAACGCACAGCTCCGAAGGCACGGACCAGTCGACCGACGCGACCTCGCCCGCTTGACCACCCCCTGCCCGCTCGCCGCGGACGTCGGGCTGACCGCGGCGCAAGCCGCGCGCCGTCTGGCTGCCGACGGGCCCAACTCCCTGCCCGGCGGCCAGCGTCGCTCCCTGTGGATCATCGTCCGCGATACCGCGCGCGAGCCGATGTTCCTGCTGTTGCTCGCAGCCGGTTCGCTTTATCTCGTGTTCGGAAGCCTGCAGGAAGGGCTGACACTTTTCGGCTTCGTGCTCGTGACCCTCGGCCTCACGCTGTATCAGGAGGGCAAGACCGAGCGCGCGATCGAGGCGCTGCGCGATCTCACCAGCCCACGTGCGCTGGTGATCCGGGATGGCACGCAACAGCGCATCGCCGGCCACGAGGTGGTGCGCGACGATCTGCTGCGGCTGACCGAAGGCGATCGCGTGCCGGCCGATGCCGTGTTGCTGTCGGTCGGCGGGATGCAGGTCGACGAATCGCTGCTAACCGGCGAAGCGGTACCGGTGAGCAAGGTTGCTGCAACGGGTGCGGCGCCACCCGCCCGCCCCGGCGGGGACGGCCTGCCGTGGCTGTACGCCGGCACGCTGATCGTGCAGGGCCACGGCATGGCTCGCGTCATTGCCACCGGACCGTGCAGCGAGATCGGACGCATCGGTTCGGCGCTGAGCACCTTGCCGGTCGAGCGCTCGCCTCTGCAGAAACAAACCGCGGCGCTGATCCGCAATCTTGCACTGCTGGCGCTGGTCGTCAGTTCGGCGCTGGTGCTGGTGCACGGCTGGGTCAATGGCGACTGGTTGCAGGCATTGCTCGCCGGCATCGCGCTGGCGATGGCGATGCTGCCCGAGGAGTATCCGGTGGTCCTCACGGTGTTCCCGGCGCTCGGCGCGCGGCGGCTGTCGCGCGAGCGTGTTCTCACGCGACGGATCAGCGCCATCGAGACGCTGGGGGCAACCACCGTGCTTTGCAGCGACAAGACCGGCACGCTGACGCAGAACCGCATGACGGTATCGACGCTGGTCGCCGGCGGCGTGGCGCTCGATGCCAGGATCAGCATCGGCGCCGCGACACCGGCCGAATTGCCCGAGGCGTTCCACACCCTGATCGAGTATTCGATCCTGGCGAGCATGGTCGATCCGTTCGACCCGATGGAGCAGGCGTTCCACCGACTCGGCACCCAGTTCCTCGCCGATACCGAGCACCTGCACCACGACTGGCAACTCGTGCAGGCCTATGCACTCAGCCCCGAACTGCGGGCAATGTCGCACGTCTGGACCGCCCCCGAAGGCGGCGCCCATGTGGTCGCAGCCAAGGGCGCGCCGGAAGCCGTGATCGATCTGTGCCATCTCGATGCACCAGCACGCACGCGCATCGCCGCCGCCGTCGACGCCCTCGCTGCCGATGGCCTGCGGGTGCTGGCAGTCGCTCACGGGCGCTTCGACGGCGAATCCATGCCCGCCACCGAACACGATTTCGACTTCGAATTCGTGGGCCTGCTGGGCTTGTCCGATCCGTTGCGCCCGCAGGTGCCCGCTGCCATTGCCGAATGCCGGCAGGCCGGCATTCGCGTGATGATGATCACCGGCGACTATCCGGCGACGGCGCGCGCCATCGCCATCCAGGCCGGCCTGATCGGCAGCGACGAGGACATCGCTGCTGCGGCTCGCGAGGTGCTCTCCGGCGACGATCTGGCGACATTGGATGACGACGCCCTGCGCGAGCGAATCGGCTCGGTCAGCGTCTGCGCCCGCATCGCGCCGGAACAGAAACTTCGCATCGTGCAGGCTCTCGAGGCGCGTGGCGACATCGTGGCCATGACCGGCGACGGCGTGAACGATGCCCCGGCGCTGCGGGCGGCACATGTGGGCATCGCGATGGGCGGGCGCGGCTCCGACGTCGCGCGCGAGGCGTCGTCGCTGGTGCTCCTGGACGACGACTTCGCCTCGATCGTGTGCGCGGTGCGGCTGGGGCGGCGCATCTTCGACAACCTGCGCAAGTCGATGTCGTACATCCTGGCGGTGCACGTGCCGATCGCGGGCATGGCGCTGGTGCCCGTGCTGCTGGGCTGGCCCGCGCTGCTCTATCCGATGCACATCGCCTTCTTGCAGTTGATCATCGACCCGGCGTGCTCGCTCGCGTTCGAGAACGAGCCTGCGGAAGCCGACGTGATGCGGCGCCCGCCACGCGAGTCTGCCGTACCCTTGTTCGGTGGTGCGACGTTGTGGCTCGCGTTCCTCCAGGGCCTGGGGGCGCTGGCGATTGCGCTCCTGGCCTATGTCTGGGCCGCGCCGACCCTGCCGGTGACGGGCGCCCGCGCGTTCGCCTTCGTGACGCTGGTGGTGGCCAATCTCGCGCTGATCTTTTCCAACCGCTCGGGAACAGGGTCACTGTGGGCGTCGCTGCGCGCGCCGAACCCGACCTTGTGGATTCTCATCGGCATCGCGTTCGCCCTGTTGCTGCTGTCAGTCTATGTGCCCTGGGCTGCCGGCGTGCTGCGCTTCTCGCCACTGCCCGCGCACGAGCTGGCTGCCGCCTGCGGCCTCGGACTGGCGGGAATGCTGTGGTTCGAGGCGGTCAAATGGGGTCGTCGCGCTGCCGGTGTCCGCCAGGCGACAGCGTCCGTGCCCTGAGCGCCCGGTCATGGCGGCAAGTGCGTTGGCGTACAGACGAGACATTGCCGGGTCGGCATACCGTTCCAGCGCATGACGAATTCCCTCACCCAGTGGTTCAGCGGTTTCCTCCGGCGCCGACGCCGCATGAAGCACTTCGGTCGCCATCCGCTTGCCGGCACCCTGCCGGGCATCGGTCCCTCGACACCGCCGCCGGCGCAGCTCACGCGCGATCTGCTCGCGATCGCCTGCGACCATCCCGCGGCGGCTATCGCCCGCCTGGAATCGCACGATGACGGACTGACCTTGCGCGAGGCCGCCGCGCGGTTGCTGCGCGACGGGCCCAACGAGATCGCCCACGAGAAGCCCCTGCCCTGGTGGCTGCACCTGTGGCATTGCTACACCAACCCCTTCAACCTGCTGCTGACCGTTCTGGCGGTCGTGTCGTACCTGAGCGCCGATGCCAAGGCCACCATCGTCATCGGGGCGATGGTGGCCTTGAGCACGCTGGTGCGCTTTGTCCAGGAGGGGCGCTCGCATCGCGCTGCGGAATCCCTGAGGGCGCTGGTGAGCAACACCGTTACCGTGCTGCGCCGCGCCCCGCTCGCAAAGGCGGTCGGCCCGCATCCGCCGTCGAAGCGCGTGGAGATCCCGATTCGCCGGCTGGTGTCCGGCGACATCGTCGCGCTCTCGGCGGGCGACATGATCCCCGCCGACTGCCGCGTGCTCACCGCCCGCGACCTGTTCGTTGCGCAGGCCGCGATGACCGGCGAGTCGCTGCCGGTGGAGAAATTCGTCGAGCGCCGTGTGCACACCGAAGCGCCGCTCGAACAGGGAAACCTCGTCTTCATGGGCACCAATGTCGTGTCCGGTGCCGCCACCGTGTTGGTGATCGCCACCGGCAACCGCACCTGGTTCGGCACCCTCGCCGCCAGGGTCACGGCGACGGACCTGGCGCCCAACGCCTTCCAGGCCGGCGTCAACAGCGTGAGCTGGCTGCTGATCCGCTTCGCGCTGGTGATGGTGCCGATCGTGTTCGTGGTCAACGGCTTAACCAAGGGTGACTGGACCGATGCTTTCCTGTTCGCGTTGTCGGTGGCAGTGGGCCTGACACCCGAAATGTTGCCGATGATCGTGACCACCACGCTCGCCAAGGGCGCGGTGATGTTGTCGCGCAAGAAGGTGGTGGTGAAGCGGCTGGACGCGATCCAGAACTTCGGCGCGATGGACGTGCTATGCACCGACAAGACCGGCACGCTCACGCAGGACCGGATCGCACTTGCCCGCCACGCCGACGTGTTCGGCAACACCTCGGAAGAGGTGCTCGACTTCGCGTTCCTCAACAGCTACTACCAGACCGGCCTGAAGAACCTGCTCGACCGCGCCGTGCTCGAACATGTGGAGCTGGCCGCCGAACTCAAGCTCAAACAGGACTACCGCAAGATCGACGAGATCCCGTTCGACTTCGAGCGCCGGCGCATGTCGGTGGTGGTGTCGGTGATTGTCGGGGAACACGACGACCATCACGAGCTGATCTGCAAGGGCGCGGTCGAGGAAGTGCTCTCGGCCTGCACGCACCTGCGCGTGGATGAAGGTCAGGGCCAGCAGGTGAAGCCGCTCGACGCGGCGATGCTGGCCCATGTGCAACGGGTGACGCGCGAATGGAACGAGGAAGGGCTGCGCGTGGTCGCGGTGGCGATGAAGCAACTGCCGCCGAGCCAGGCGACCTATTCGGTGGCCGACGAAACCGGCCTCACGCTGGTCGGCTACATCGCGTTCCTCGATCCGCCAAAGGATTCCGCCGCGCCGGCGCTGAAGGCGCTGGCGGCACACGGTATCCAGGTCAAGGTGCTCACCGGCGACAACGAGCTGGTCACGGCGCGCGTGTGCCGGCAGGTCGGCCTGACTGCCGGCACGGTGGTGCTCGGTGCGCAGGTCGAACTCATGGACGATGCGGCACTGGCATCGGCCGTCGAACAGCACCAGGTTTTCGCCAAGCTCACGCCCCTGCACAAGGAGCGCATCGTGCGCGCGCTGCGCGCTGGTGGCCACGTGGTCGGCTTCATCGGCGATGGCATCAACGACGCGCCGGCGCTGCGCGCGGCCGACATCGGCATCTCGGTGGATTCGGCGGTCGACATCGCCAAGGAAGCGGCCGACATCATCCTGCTGGAGAAGAGCCTGATGGTGCTCGACCAGGGCGTGGTCGAGGGCCGCACCACCTTCTGCAACATGTTGAAGTACATCCGCATGACGGCGAGTTCCAACTTCGGCAACGTGCTGTCGGTGCTGGTGGCGAGCGCCTTCCTGCCGTTCCTGCCAATGCTGCCGCTGCAACTGCTGGTGCAGAACCTGCTGTACGACATTGCCCAGACCGGCATTCCGTTCGACAACGTCGACGCCGAACTGGTGAGCAAGCCGCTGAAGTGGAACCCGCGGGACATCGGCCGCTTCATGATCTTCTTCGGCCCTATCAGCTCGATCTTCGACATCGCCACCTTCGGCGTGATGTGGTGGGCGTTCAGCGCCAACACCGTGGCGGAGCAGCGCCTGTTCCAGTCGGGCTGGTTCGTGGTCGGCCTGCTCACGCAAACGCTGGTGGTGCACATGATCCGCACGCCGAAACTGCCATTCATCGAGAGCCGCGCGGCGGCGCCGCTCATGGCGATGACGCTCGCGATCATGGCATTCGGCCTGTTCCTGCCATCGGGTCCGCTGGCGGAATACTTCAAGCTGGTGCCACTTCCGGGCGCCTATTTCGCCTGGCTGGCCGCGATCCTGCTGGGCTACAGCGCGCTCACCACGGTGATGAAACGTTTCTACATCCGGCGCTTCGGCTGGCTGTGACCTGACGCCACCGGCCGACGCGACCAGCGTCGCAGCGGCCGGCGACAGCAGCTTCGATTGCAGCCGCACCACGTTCCACATGCGCATCACCGGCGTGCCCTCGACATCGAGCACCCCCCCCATCGCGTCGCGGGTGCCTGAGCCCGGCTCGCGCACAATGAAAGGGTAGCCGGTGAGCGCATTGACCGGCAGCGCCCGGGTGCACACCAGCGGATGCCCGGGCTGGTTCATCGATTCCAGCGATAGCTCAAATGCGCCGGATGCGGTAGTGTTTTGTTCGCGGCT
>JANMWG010000147.1:0-3289 GCA_031393885.1 Betaproteobacteria bacterium
CGCCTGGCAGACGGCGAGATCATCTATGCCAACGTGATGTTCGGTGAGTTGTTCCACCTGCCCGCCCAGGAGTTGATCGGCCGGAGACTGCTCGAGTTCTATTACGAGCCCGCCGAGCGGCGCGTCCTGATCGACAAGCTCGAGGCGCAGAAAACCGTGGACCATCACGAGGTGCGTTTCCGGCAGGCCGATGGCTCGCTGATGTGGACCAACATTTCGCTGCGCCTGCTCGATTTCAACGGCGAAACCGCCATCCTGTCGTCGCTGTACGACATCACCGCCCGCAAGTTGGCCGAAGAGCGGCTGCAACAGCAGGTCGATGACATGCGGCGTGAACTCGAGGAGACCAGCCAAAGCAGCGAACTGGCCAGGAGCACCGGGACCACCAGCTTTCGCAATCTCGACGCGGCCGTCATCGAACACGGAAGGACCCGCCTGGTTGCCGTGCATTCGTTTCGCGGCGGCAACGGCAAGTCGAGCATCGCGGCGAATCTGGCGGGCCTCTTGGCCGCCGACGGGCAGCGCGTCGGCGTTATCGACGCCGACATCCAGTCGCCCGGCATGCACGTGCTGCTGGGACAGGCGGGGAAGAAAATCGACTTCACGCTCAACGACTACCTGTCGGGCAATTGTCGTATCGACCAGTTGGCCCGTGATGTCACGGCGGACCTGGGCCAGCCGGTCAAGGGCAAGCTGTTTCTGGTGCCGGCCAGCATCAATCCGGGCGCCATGGCGCAGGTGCTCAGCCAGGGCTATGAAGCGCAGCGGCTGACCCAATGCTTTCACGATCTGGCCAGTCAGCTCGATCTGGACACCTTGCTGATCGACACGCATCCGGGCCTCAACGAAGAAGCGCTGCTGACGATGCGCGCGGTGCAGACCCTGATCGTGGTGCTGCGCCCGGACGCGCAGGACTTTGACGGCACCGGCGTCACGGTTCAGGTGGCGCGCCAGCTGGAAGTGCCGGAGCTGCTGCTGGTGGTCAACCAGTTGCCCGAAGCCGGCCAGTATCAGGCGGTCAGGTCGCGCGTGGCGCAGACGTTCAACAATGAAGTGGCGGCGATCTTGCCGCAGGCGACCGAGTTCATGACGTTTGACAACCATGGCTTGTTCGCCCTGCAGCAGCCGCACCACCCGATAGCGCTGGCGCTGCAGCACCTGAGCACGCGACTGCTGGGCGCAAACGCAGCGGCCCGCCCACAGGCGGAGTCGCCGGCGTGAGCCAGTTTGCGAGGTTCAAACATCTGCTCGAAGTGGCGCTGCGGGTCTACCTGCGGCCCTACTGGAAGCTGCAAATCATCTTCGCCCTCGCCATTGTCGCCCTGGTGGCGCTTGACGTCAGCTTTCCGCTGGCTATCAAGTACCTGATCGACAAGGCCCTGATTCCGCACGATTTTGGCAATTTTGTTGCCGCCCTCGTCGTCCTGGTGCTGCTGTTTGCGCTGACCACCTGCGCGCGCTATGTGGCGGCAATCATCAAGGTCTATATGGGCGACACCCTGGCCGAAGACATTTGCGTGAGGTTGATCCGCCTGATCCAGCGCCTGCCGATGGACTATTTCGACCGCGCGCGCCCCGGCCACTTCGCACCCCTGTTCGATACCGAAATGTTGGCCTTCGGGCGCACGCTGCGCGATCTTGTCCCCAATGGCTTTCACGCCATCCTGCAGTTCACGGTGATCATGACCACGCTGTTCATCCTCAACTGGGCCCTGGCGTTGGCAGTGCTGGCGATGCTGCCGCTGCTGGTGCTGTTGCCGCAACGCCGTTTCCAGCCGTCAATTGCCGCGACGGACAAATTTCGCAGGGGCATCGAAGGCATCATCAGCGGCGTACAGGACCACATTGCGTCACAAACCCTGGTGCATGCATTCGGTCGCAAGGAAATTGCCGCGCAACGGTTTATTGAAGACTTCTTGATCGGCAAAGGCCCGCGCAACGCGCTGCGGCGTTTTTCGGACGTGCAGCGGATCATGCGCTCGACCGCGTGGATCGGGTCGTCGTTCAAGCTCTCGATCGACAATCAGCAGGCCGCCCTGACCCTGCTCGTCATCAGCGCCGGCGCGTGCCTGAGCTACGCCGGAATGCTCTCGCTCGGCACCTTCTCGGCTTTCATGCTGTTTCTTCCGGGCGTCATGCGCGCCATCAAAACGCTGGCCGACTATGCCCAGGACATGAGCCGGGGTACCTTGAGCCTGGATCGCTTTGAAGCGCTCGGCCATGCCGCCCTGCCAGAGGGCGCCGCAACGGCGTTGCCGGCGCTGCCGGCACCCGCGCAATCGATCCGCTTCGACCAGGTCGACTTCAGCTACACCAGGGACAAGCCTTACATACAGAACCTGAACCTGACCCTGCCGATCGGTCAATCGCTCGCGCTGGTGGGGCGCAGCGGCTCTGGAAAAAGCACGCTGTTCAAGCTGCTGCTGGGCTTCTATGGCCCGACCGCCGGACGCGTCCTGGTCGACAACCATGACCTGCGCCAGGTCGATCCGACCTCGTTGGGCTCGCACATCGGCTCGGTCCTGCAGCAGTCGGTCCTGATCAACGCGACGATCCGCAACAACATCTGCTTCGCAAAACCGGACGCCACCGACGAGGAAATCGTCAATGCCGCCAAGCTGGCCGAAATCCACGACTACATCGCGAGCCTGCCCAAGGGCTATGACAGCGGTGTCGGAGAAGGCGGCAAGTGGCTGTCCGAAGGCCAGAAGCAGCGCATCGCATTGGCCCGGGCCATCCTGCCGAATCCGGCGATTCTCCTGCTCGACGAAGTGACCTCGGCGCTGGATCCGGAATCCGAGGCGGCCGTCAATGCGACGATCCAAAGGCTGGCCCGGCAGCGCACCGTCATCCTGGTGACGCATCGACTGGCGTCGGTGATGTTCGTCGATCGTCTCGCCGTGATCGACCAGGGCCAGGTTAGGGAGCAGGGGCGCCACGATGAACTGCTGGCGCAGCAGGGGCTCTACCATCAGCTATGGCAGATGCAGACCGGTTTCACCATCAGCGGGGACGGACGCCACGCCGAAGTCGGGGGCGAGCGCTTGCAGGCGATTCCGCTGTTTCGCGATGTCGCGCTCGACACCCTGAACCAGCTCGCGGGCAAGTTCGTCTCGGGGTTCTATCAGACCGGGCGCAGCATCTACGAAGAAGGGCAGCCCGGCGACAGATTCTTCATCATCGTACGCGGGACGGTATCGGTTTCTTCACTGGACGCGGCGAACACCCTGATTCGCCTGGCGGACATGCAGGATGGCGATTACTTCGGTGAAGGCGAAATGCTCAGCCG
>JANMWG010000157.1:0-1577 GCA_031393885.1 Betaproteobacteria bacterium
CTTCTTCGTCGGCCCCGACTGGTCGTCGCTCGGCGGGCCGGTGCCGCCGGTGGCCGACAAGCACAAGATCCCGATGGTGATGGCCAACGTGGCCACGCCGTCGGTCTACGACCGCGGGCTGAAGTACATCTGGGGCACGCCCTTCCCCGTGGTGCCGCGCTGGTCGGAGCGCTACTTCGACATGATTTCGAAGGTCAGCCCGAAGCCGCAATCGATCTACTTCGTCACCCACGACAACCCGGTGATGAAGGGCATCACCGCCACCTGGAGCAAGAAGGCGGAGGCTCAGGGCCTGAAGGTGCTGGGCAACGAGACCTTCTCGCCCGAACTGAAAGACTTCACCGCGCTGATCGCCAAGGTGCGCGCCGCCAAGGCCGACATCGTCTACATCAGCTCCTTCGACAACGCCTCGGTGCCGCTGGTGCAGCAGATGCGCCAGTTGAAAGTGCGGGCGATGGACGTGCACCACACGATGCTGACCGGCTCGCTGGCGCGGCAGGTGGGCGCCGACATCGAAGGCATGACCGGCGAACTGAGCTGGTACCCCGGCATCAAGGGCGCCTACAGCGACCTGGTCGAAACCGTGATGAAACGTTCGGACGTGACGATGTTCGACTACATCTGGACCCTCGGCCGGCTGACCTCGTACCTGACGATGATCCAGGGCATCGAGAAGGCCGGCGTGGTCGACCGCGAGAAGGTCAAGGAGGCGCTGTTCAAGGCCACGGTCAAGTCGCCTGCCGGCGACGTGACCTTCGACGAGCGCGGCTTCGCCGACACCGGCGCCTTCACGGTGCAGATGCAAAACGGCAAGGTCGCCGTGGTGTGGCCGCCCGAGGTCGCGACCGGCAAGCTGATGTGGCCGTCGCCGACCTGGCAGCAGCCGCAGTGAGCCAGTCATGAGTTTTGACATCCTTCTCCAGGTGCTCATCGGCGGCGTGCTGCTCGGGGGTCTGTACGCACTGGTTGCGTTCGGGCTGTCGCTCATCTACGGCGTGGTGCGCATCCTCAACTTCGCCCACGGCACGCTGCTCGCGGTCAGCGGCGTGCTGGCCAGCCTGGCGTTCAGCGCGTGGGGCATGCACCCGCTCGTGATCGCCGCGCTGCTGGCGCCGCTGATGTTCGCCTGCGCCTACGGCTACTACCACCTACTGTTGCGGCCACTCGCCAAGCGCAGCCACTTCGAGAGCACGGTCGGAACGGTGCTGGTGACGGTCGGCACCTTGATGATGCTGAGCGACATCACCGCCAAAGCCGCCGGTGCGACACAGCGCAACATCCCGCTGCGCCTGCCGGCAATCGAGTTCGGCGAGATCGTGATCTCGACCACGCAGTTGCTGATCCTCGGGGGCATCGTGCTGCTGACGGTGGTGATGCACCTGCTGCTCAAGCGCACCTGGTTCGGTCGCGCGGTGCGCGCGGTGACGCAGGACGCCACCGGCGCCCAGATCTGCGGCGTGCAGAGCACCCGCATCAAGGCGCTGACCTTCGCGTTCGGCTCGGCCACGGTGGCGATCGCCGCGGTGCTGTACGTGCTGTCGTTCCCCGTCGACCCATTCATGGGTTTCGGCCTCACG
>JANMWG010000167.1:0-2907 GCA_031393885.1 Betaproteobacteria bacterium
CGCCAAGCTGTCCGACGTACTGGGTGTATCGCTTGGCCACCTGTTCCGAGACTACGACCGTCCGGATGGCGGTGCCCAGCTGGTGAAGCACGACGCCGGGATGGAGGTGGTGCGCCGGGGCACGAAGCGCGGCCACACTTATCAGTTGTTGGCTTATGACAAGGGACCGCGCAAGAGCTTCGAGCCGTTCCTCATCTCGATGGACGACAGCAGCGAGATCTTTCAGAGCTTCGAGCATCCCGGCACTGAGTTCATCTACATGCTGACCGGCAGGATCGAGTATCGCCACGGACAGCACACTTATGTGCTCGAGCCCGGCGATGCGCTCACATTCCGTGGCGAGGTTCCGCACGGCCCGGAAAAGCTGCTGGAGGTTCCGATCCGGTTTCTGTCGGTGATCGTCTACAGCGAACCGGGCGACGGTTGAAAGGTGACGACCCCCCCAAGCTTCCTTCGGTCGTTACCCCCCCCGATCTGGGGCCGGCACCCTTCGGAGCGGCCGGGCGGGCGCCGAGGCGACGTCTCGAGGCCCGACGGCGCGAAGCGAGCAGCGGAAAAACGGGCCTCGCTGTCGCGAGGCCCGCAGCGACTACAACGTGAACGTGAAGTGGGCGACGAGCACCACGGCGAGGCCGCCGGCGAGTGTCACATCGGGCAGGACGCCCACCTTTCGCACCGCCAGGTCCGAGCCCTCGAGCCCGAGATCGTCGAGCATGTGCCCGGGAAACTTTCCGCCGTCCCGCACGTAGTGGCGATACCAGAACACCGGCAGGATCAAAAAGGGCGGCCGCGAACCCCGACCACAACGCGTTCGGATTCCATACTTTCGCGCCGGCACCCATGAAGGCGGCGTTCACGAAGGCGAACGACGTGCCCAGCGCGAGCACGACGGTGGGCGCCCGATAGGGGCGCTCGATGTGCCCGTTGTCGATGCGGTGAATCCAGCCCGCATTCAGGTTGAGGAAGTTGAAGATGATGTAGCCGCAGTTGGAGATCGCCAGGATCGTGAATTTTTAACCGGACACTACTTACTGGGTACAGGTATGCGGTCGGCATCGAACCGCACACGACGCCCGGTCCAAAGGGGTCGGTGGTCGAGTTCGCCTTCGATGTCGACGAGCGCTATCCCATGTGAGATGCGGGACCGTGAACTGGCGCTGCGGCGGGATCCGTTGCGTTGCCAGGTACTGCCGCACATGATGACCGCGCAGGCCGACTGGTCGCTCGATTTCGACATCGGCATGAATTTCTTCGAGTGGCATGGCCCGGTGCCTCTGCTCGATATCTCGCCGGAGCACTACCCCACCGGGGGTCCGGACCGCACGACGGTGACGCCGCGGAATGTCGGCGACAAGGCGTATCTGCAGGTTGAACTGCAGACGTTCTGGCGACTGCCGCGCAGCAACGCGCCGCTGTTCCCGATCCGATGCTATCTCATCAAGCTCGAAGAGCTGGTGACGGTGCCGAAATGGGCTCGTCGTCTGCCGCGTGTGCTCAAAGGCCTGCCGCAGGAACTCGTCGGCTACAAAGGGCTGACCCGGCATGGCGACGCGGTGGTGTCGTGGCTTTCGCAATTCGACGATGGCGCCTCAACGTCTCCCGGAGGCGGCCCGGACCGATCCGGGACGGGACGAAAAAACGGGCGCCATCGGCGCCCGTTTTCGTTCGATCCGCATCGCTGCCGCCCGCGAAGGCGGCAGCGACTTGCACTTGCTACATGTGATACGCGGTTTCGCCGTGCTCGGTGACATCGAGCCCTTCGCGTTCCTTCTCTTCGGTCACCCGCAGGCCGACCACCAGATCGGTGATCTTGTACGCGATGAACGCGACCACTCCCGACCAGATCAGCGTGGTGCCGACCCCCCAGGCCTGGGAAATGACCTGCGTGGCGATCGAGAAGTCCGGTGCGGTCTTGTTTGCGACGTAGTCGTAGACGCCGGTGCCGCCCAGCGACGGCGAGCAGAACACGCCGGTGAGCATGGCGCCCAGGATGCCGCCGGTGCAGTGCACACCGAAGACATCGAGCGTGTCGTCGTAGCCGAACATCCGCTTGAGCGACGTGACCGACCAGAGGCAGACCAGGCCAGCGAGGATCCCGATCACGATCGAGCCCATCGGGCCGACGTAACCGCAGGCCGGCGTGATGGCGACCAGACCGGCAACCGCACCGGAGGCGATGCCGAGCATCGACGGCTTGCCCTTGAGACCCCACTCCGCAAACATCCACGCCAGTGCCGCCGCTGCGGTTGCCAGCAGGGTGTTGACGAACACCATGGCCGCGAAGCCGGTGGATTCGAGGTTGGATCCGACGTTGAAGCCGAACCAGCCCACCCACAGTAGCGAGGCGCCGATCATGGTCATGGTCAGCGAGTGCGGTGGCATCGGCTCCTTGCCGTAGCCGATGCGCTTGCCGATCAGGAGGCAGCCGATAAGGCCGGCGATACCCGCATTGATGTGCACCACTGTTCCGCCCGCGAAGTCGAGCGCGCCTTTCTGCCAGATGAATCCCGCGGTTGCGGTTGCCGCTTCGGCGGCCTTGGCGTCGGTGAACGCATCCGGACCTGCCCAGTACCAAACCATATGGGCGATCGGCAGGTAGGAGAACGTGAACCACAGCACCATGAACATCAGCACTGCCGAAAACTTCACGCGCTCGGCAAAAGCGCCGATGATCAGCGCTGGCGTGATCGCGGCAAAGGTCAGCTGGAACGCGATGTAGATGTACTCCGGGATCACGACGCCCTTGCTGAAGGTCGCGACATTGGAGTCAGGTGTGACACCAGCCAGGAACGCCCGCGAGAATCCGCCGAAGAACGCGTTGCCTTCCGTGAATGCCAATGAATAGCCGTAGATCGCCCACAGGATCGCGAGCAGCGAGAAGGTGGCGAACACCTGCATCAGCACCGA
>JANMWG010000199.1:0-21684 GCA_031393885.1 Betaproteobacteria bacterium
GATGGTGATGCCTGGCGACAACATCTCGATCACGGTGCAGTTGATCCAGCCGATCGCGATGGAGGAGGGGCTGCGATTCGCCATCCGCGAGGGTGGTCGCACCGTGGGTGCCGGGGTCGTGGCCAAAATCATCGAATGACGAGCAACTAAAGCCTCACCCGGAATCCCATCATGGAAAAGCAGAAGATTCGTATCCGTCTCAAGGCATTCGACTATCGGCTCATCGATCAGTCGGCACTGGAGATCGTGGAGACCGCCAAACGCACCGGCGCCGTCGTCAAGGGCCCGGTGCCGTTGCCGACCAGCATCGAGCGGTTCGATGTCCTGCGCTCGCCGCACGTCAACAAGACCTCGCGTGACCAGTTCGAGATTCGCACCCATCTGCGTTTGATGGATATCATCGACCCGACCGACAAAACAGTGGACGCGCTGATGAAGCTCGACCTGCCCGCCGGCGTGGACGTGGAAATCAAGTTGTAGGAAGCAGCGGGGAGAACGAGATCCGCCAACGGATCCGCTCCTAAGATGAATTGTCGGCCAATTGCAGCCGGCCCCGTCAGCAAAGGGAAACAACAATGAGCCTGGGACTTCTCGGGCGGAAGGTGGGCATGACCCGCGTGTTCACGGACGATGGCGATTCCATCCCCGTGACCGTGCTCGATGTGTCCGACAACCGCGTAACGCAAATCAAGACACCTGAAACCGACGGCTATACCGCGGTACAGGTGGCATTCGGGGTAAGGCGCGCGTCGCGCGTCACCAAGCCCGAAGCCGGGCACTTTGCCAAGGCCGGTGTCCAGGCAGGATCCGTCCTCAAGGAATTCCGCATTGGTGCGGATGTCGCGTCGACCCTCTCGGTCGGCGGCGTGATCGGCGTCGATCTGTTCAAGGTTGGCCAGATGGTGGATGTCCAGGGCACCACGATCGGCAAGGGCTACGCCGGCGTGATCAAGCGCCATCATTTCTCGTCGAATCGTGCCAGCCACGGCAATTCGCGTTCGCACAATGTGCCCGGCTCCATCGGCATGGCGCAAGACCCGGGTCGGGTGTTTCCCGGCAAGCGCATGTCCGGTCACCTCGGTGACGTGACCCGTACCGGGCAAAACCTGGAGGTCATTCGCGTGGACGTTGCTCGGCAGCTTCTGCTGGTGCGGGGTTCTGTGCCGTCGGCGAAGGGCGGGGACGTGGTGGTTTCTCCTGCCGTGAAGGGCGGTGCCTGATGGAACTCAAATTCATCGATGCCGCCGGCCAGAGCGCCGGTAACGTCGCCGCTTCCGATTCGCTGTTCGGTCGCGACTACAACGAGGCGCTGATCCATCAGGTTGTCACGGGATTCATGGCCAACGCGCGCCAGGGCACCCGTGCCCAGAAGGGCCGCAGCGAGATCGCCAAGAGTACCCGCAAGCCGTGGAAACAAAAGGGCACCGGTCGGGCCCGTGCCGGTATGGCATCGAGCCCGCTCTGGCGTGGCGGCGGCCGTATCTTCCCCAACCTGCCCGACGAGAATTTCACGCACAAGATCAACCGCAAGATGTATCGCGCGGGGATGTGCTCGATCCTGTCGCAGTTGGCACGCGAAGGGCGCCTGACCGTGGTCGAGACGCTTTCACTGGAAACGCCGAAGACCAAGGTTTTCGCCGAGAAGATCAAGGGCATGGGTTTCGGGCGCGTCCTGGTCATCACCGACGAGGTCGACGACAACCTTTACCTCGCGTCGCGCAACCTGCCCGATGTGCTGGTGCTGGAAGTGCGTCACGCCGATCCGGTCAGTCTGTTGCGTTTCGAAAACACCCTGATCACCCGCAGCGCCATGATCCGTTTCGAGGAGTTGCTCGCATGAACACTCCACGTTTCAGTTCCGAGCGGTTGCTCCAGGTGTTGCTGGCGCCGCAGATATCCGAAAAGAGCACGATGCTCACCGACAAGCACGACCAGGTCGTGTTCAAGGTTGCCCGCGATGCCACCAAGCCTGAAGTCAAGGCGGCGGTCGAGTTGCTGTTCAAGGTCGAGGTCAAGGGCGTCCAGATCAGCAACGTGAAGGGCAAGGAAAAGAAGTTCGGCCGCTTCATGGGGCGCCGCGACCACTGGAAGAAGGCCTATGTGGCGCTGAAGCCCGGGCAGAAAATCAACTTCGCCGCCGGGGAGATGAAGTAATGGCACTGGTCAAGGTAAAACCAACCTCGCCCGGCCGTCGCGCCGTGGTGAAGGTGGTCAACAAGGATCTCTGGAAGGGTCGCCCGCTGGCCGCGCTGGTCGAGAAGCAGAAGCGCAACGCCGGCCGCAACAGTTTCGGGCATATCACCACGAGGCATCAGGGCGGCGGGCACAAGCAGCACTACCGCCTCGTCGACTTCAAGCGTGACAAGGACGGTATCCCGGCGAAGATCGAACGCCTCGAATACGATCCGAACCGCAGCGCCAACGTGGCTCTACTGTGCTACGCCGACGGTGAGCGCCGCTACGTCATCGCCCCCAAGGGCGCGGTGGTCGGGGCCCAGCTCATGAACGGGCCGGACGCGCCGATCAAGGCCGGCAACACGCTGCCACTGCGCAACATCCCGGTCGGCAGCACGATCCATTGCATCGAGATGATGCCAGGCAAGGGCGCGCAGATTGCCCGGGCGGCCGGCACTTCGGTGCAGCTGCTGGCGCGCGAAGGGTCGTACGCGCAGCTACGCCTTCGCTCCGGTGAAATCCGCAAGGTTCATGTCGATTGCCGCGCGACGCTGGGCGAAGTGGGCAACGAAGAACACAATCTGCGCTCCATCGGCAAAGCGGGCGCGATGCGCTGGCGTGGTGTCCGCCCGACGGTGCGTGGCGTTGCGATGAACCCTGTCGACCACCCGCACGGTGGCGGCGAGGGTAAGACCGCCGCCGGTCGCGACCCCGTGAGCCCATGGGGCACGCCCACCAAGGGTTACAAGACCCGTCGCAACAAGCGCACCCAGGGTATGGTGGTGCGTTCACGTCACAAGAAATAAGGGTACGCCATGGCTCGTTCCGTCAAGAAAGGCCCGTTCGTCGACATGCACCTGATAGACAAGGTTGCGTCGGCGCGAGCGGTGAACGACAAACGTCCGATCAAGACCTGGTCGCGGCGTTCCACCGTGCTGCCCGATTTCGTCGGGCTGACCATCGCGGTGCACAACGGCCGTCAGCATATGCCGGTGTTCATCAACGAGAACATGGTCGGGCACAAGCTCGGCGAATTCGCGCCCACCCGCACCTTCAAGGGGCACGCCGCGGACCGAAAAGCCGCCGTGGCCCGTAAGTAGCGGGAGCGATGATGAACACACGGGCAATTCTCAAGGGTGTACGACTGTCGGAGCAGAAGGGCCGTCTGGTCGCGGACCAGATTCGCGGCCTGCCGGTCGACAAGGCACTCAACCTCCTCGCCTTCAGTCCCAAGAAAGGCGCGGCGATCATTCGCAAGGTGCTGGAGTCCGCGATCGCCAATGCCGAGCACAATGAAGGCGCCGACATCGACGAGCTTCGGGTCACCAGCATCTACGTGGAGCAGGGGCCATCGCTCAAGCGCTTCACGGCGCGTGCCAAGGGCCGGGGCAACCGTATCGTCAAGCCGACGTGCCACATCTTCCTGACTGTGGGCGATGCAGCCCTCCGCGCGAAGGCATAGGAAAAATCCATGGGTCAGAAAATTCATCCGATCGGCTTTCGCCTCTCGGTCCAGCGCAACTGGACCTCGAAGTGGTATGCCAACACGAAGAACTTCCCGGGCATGCTCCAGGAAGACATCAAGGTCCGCGCGTTCCTGCGCAAGAAGCTCGCTCACGCGTCGGTCAGCCGCGTCATCATCGAGCGTCCGGCCAAGAATGCCCGCATCACGATCTACAGCGCCCGACCGGGCGTGGTCATCGGCAAGAAGGGCGAGGACATCGAGTTGCTTCGCGCCCAGTTGCAGAAGCTCATGGGCGTGCCGGTGCATGTCAACATCGAAGAGGTGCGCAAGCCCGAAGTCGATGCCCAGCTGGTCGCCGACTCGATCGGGGCACAACTCGAGAAACGGATCATGTTCCGTCGCGCCATGAAGCGCGCGATGCAGAATGCGATGCGTCTCGGTGCCCAGGGCATCAAGATCATGAGCTCGGGTCGCCTGAACGGCGCCGAGATCGCCCGCACCGAGTGGTACCGCGAAGGCCGGGTGCCGCTTCACACGCTGCGTGCCGAGATCGACTACGGCTTCTCCGAAGCCAAGACGACCTACGGCATCATCGGCGTCAAGGTGTGGGTATTCAAGGGCGAAGTGCTGGGTCGAGGCGAACTGCCGGCGACACCCGCACCGATACCCGAAGCCGAAAAGAAACCACGCAAGGCGGGAGTCCGTAATGCTGCAGCCAGCTAGAACCAAGTATCGCAAGCAGCAGAAAGGCCGCAACACCGGCATCGCCACGCGTGGCAACAAGGTGAGTTTCGGCGAGTTCGGGCTCAAGGCGCTCGGGCGTGGGCGGTTGACGGCGCGCCAGATCGAGGCAGCACGGCGTGCCATGACCCGGCACATCAAGCGCGGCGGACGAATCTGGATCCGAATCTTTCCGGACAAGCCGATATCGACCAAGCCCGCCGAAGTGCGGATGGGCAACGGCAAGGGTAATCCCGAGTATTTCGTGGCCGAAATCCAGCCCGGCAAGGTGCTCTACGAGATGGATGGCGTCGAAGAAAGCCTCGCTCGTGAAGCTTTCCGGCTCGCGGCGGCGAAGCTGCCGATCGCGACCACATTTGTCATACGGCAGGTGGGAGCATGAAGGCGGCCGAACTGCGGGGCAAGACTCCCGCTGAACTGAAAATCGAGCTCGACTCATTGCTGAGGGCACAGTTCAGCCTGCGCATGCAGAACGCCACCCAGCAACTGTCCAACAACAGCGAAATCCAGAAGGTGCGGCGTGACATCGCGCGCGTGCGCACGCTGATGGCCGAAAAGGCAACGACATGACCGAAACCGACGTCGGCTCCGCGCCGAAGATCAGCCGCAAGCTCACCGGACGGGTGGTGAGCGACAAGATGGAAAAGACCGTGACGGTGCTGATCGAGCGGCGGGTTAAGCATCCGCTGTACGGCAAGGTCATGATACGGTCGAAGAAGTATCACGCCCACGATGAAACCAACCAGTACAAACCGGGTGATCTCGTTACCATCCAGGAAACCCGACCCCTGTCCAAGACCAAGGCCTGGGCCGTCGTCATGCTCGTGGAAAAGTCGAAGGACATTGGCTAGTTTTATTGCCAGGCATTGCGCCCGGCCGCGTCTGCAAGTAGAATCTGCGGCTGGGTTTTTCAGGTAGTTTGCCCCTTCAGGGCGCAGTTCACTCCCGTACGGGATCCAAGACTGTTCGCAGGCCGCCGCATCGCGGTAGTCGTGGTCGAAACAAGTTGGAGCGAGGATAGCCATGATTCAGATGCAGTCGATTCTCGACGTTGCCGACAATACCGGCGCTCGTGCCGTCATGTGCATCAAGGTGCTCGGCGGCTCCAAGCGCCGCTACGCCGGGATCGGTGACGTCATCAAGGTCACCGTCAAGGACTGTGCGCCGCGTGGCCGGGTCAAGAAGGGCGAGATCTACAGCGCCGTCGTGGTGCGAACCGCCAAGGGCGTGCGGCGACCGGACGGGTCGCTGATCAAGTTCGATTCGAATGCCGCCGTCTTGCTGAACAACAAGCTCGAGCCGATCGGCACCCGCATTTTCGGACCGGTGACACGCGAGCTCCGGACCGAGCGTTTCATGAAGATCGTGTCGCTCGCACCAGAAGTGCTTTGAGGGGATCGGCAGCATGCGCAAGATTCGCAGGGGCGACAACGTTGTCGTCATCACCGGCAAAGACAAAGGCAAGCGCGGCGAAGTGTCGCGCGTGGTCGATGCCGCGAAGGTGGTCGTGGATGGTATCAACCGGGTCAAGAAGCATCAGCGCCCGAATCCCATGAAGGGCACCACCGGGGGTATCGTCGAGATCGACATGCCGCTGCAGGTTTCCAATGTAGCGATCTTCAATCCGGTGACCCAGAAAGCCGATCGGGTCGGGTTCCGGTTACTCGAAGACGGACGCAAGGTCCGGTTCTTCAAGTCCAACGGCGAAATGATCGACGCATAAGAGGCGAACATGGCGCGATTACAGCAGATATACAAAGACACCGTGGTGCCGCAACTGGTCAAACAGTTCGGCTACAAGTCGGTGATGGAAGTACCTCGCATCGAGAAGATCACGCTCAACATGGGCGTGGGAGAGGCGGTTGCCGACAAGAAGATCATGGACAACGCCGTCGGCGACATGACCAAGATTGCCGGGCAGAAACCGGTGGTGACCAAGTCGCGCAAGGCGATCGCCGGCTTCAAGATTCGCGAGGGTTATCCGGTCGGCTGCATGGTGACGTTGCGCAAGACGCACATGTTCGAGTTTCTTGATCGCCTGGTGTCGATCGCGATACCGCGCATCCGAGACTTCCGTGGCATCTCCGGCAAGGGTTTCGACGGCCGTGGCAATTACAACATGGGCGTCAAGGAGCAGATCATCTTCCCCGAGATCGAATACGACAAGGTCGATGCGCTGCGGGGCATGAACATCACGATCACCACCACTGCCAAGACCGACGCCGAGGCTCGTGCGCTGCTTGCGGCATTTCGTTTTCCGTTCCGGAACTAGGATCCACAATGGCCAAGATGTCGCTGATCAATCGCGAAGCAAAGCGCCGCGCTACGGTCAAGAAGTACGCGGGCAAGCGCACCGCGCTGCTCGCAGTCATCCAGAATGGCAAAGCCTCGGACGACGAGAAGGCAGAAGCCCGCGACAAACTGCAGGCGCTGCCGCGCAATGCCAGTCCGGTGCGCCTGCGCAATCGCTGCGCCCTCACGGGTCGCCCCCGTGGGTTCTACGGCAAGTTCGGCCTGTCGCGCACCAAAGTACGCGAAATCGCCATGCGCGGGGAAATCCCGGGCCTGGTGAAGGCGAGCTGGTAAAGGGGCCCACCGATGAGCATGAGTGATCCCATTGCGGACATGCTGACCCGCATTCGCAACGCCCAGGGCGCCGAGAAGACGTCGGTCCTGATGCCCTCCAGCAAACTCAAGGTCGCGATTGCCCACGTCCTGAAGGACGAAGGCTACATCGACGACTGTGCCATCCGGCCGAACGACGGCAAGCCGCAACTCGAGATCGCACTCAAGTACTACGCGGGTCGCCCGGTGATCGAGCGCATCGAACGTGTCAGCCGCCCTGGCCTGCGAATCTACAAGGGTGCCGACGCCATTCCGACCGTCATGAACGGACTCGGCGTGGCGATCGTGTCGACCAGCAAGGGCGTCATGACCGATCGACGAGCCCGTGCCCAGGGTATCGGCGGCGAAGTGCTCTGCATCGTCGCCTGAGGAAAAGCCCATGTCCCGTATCGCCAAGTATCCAGTCCCAGTGCCCGCCGGTGTCGAAGTCAGCGTCGGCGCGGATCAGCTGGTGGTCAAGGGCCCGCTCGGCACGTTGAGCCAGGCGCTCCGCGGCAACGTCAAAGTCGTCAACGACGCCGGCCAGCTCACCTTCGTCGGTGCAGACGAATCGAAGCACGCGAATGCCATGTCGGGCACCTTGCGCGCGCTGGCTGCCAACATGGTCCAGGGCGTCACCAAGGGTTTCGAGCGCAGGCTCACCCTGGTGGGTGTCGGTTACCGTGCCCAGGCACAGGGCGACGTCGTCAATCTCACGCTGGGGTTCTCGCATCCGGTCGCGCACAAGCTGCCCAAGGGCGTGAAGGCCGAAACGCCGACCCAGACCGAAATCATCATCAAGGGCACCGACAAGCAGCAGGTCGGGCAGGTTGCCGCCGAGATTCGCAGCTATCGTCCGCCCGAGCCCTATAAGGGCAAAGGCGTTCGCTACGCCGGCGAACGCGTGGTCATCAAAGAAACCAAGAAGAAGTGAACCGGACCTGTCGATCATGATCAACAAGAAACAGGCGCGCATGCGCCGCGCCCGCCCGACGCGGGCAAAGATTGCCGAACTCCGGGCGGTACGCCTCTCGGTTTTCCGGTCAAACACCCATATTTACGCACAGGTGATCGATGCTTCCGGCGCCAATGTCATCGTGGCTGCATCGTCGATCGATGCCGACCTGAGGGCGCAACTCAAGAGCGGCGCAACCGTGGAAGCGGCGCAACTGGTTGGCAAGCGGATCGCCGAGAAGGCGAAGGAAAAGGGCGTGAGCACCGTGGCGTTCGATCGTTCCGGTTTTCGCTACCACGGGCGGATCAAGGCGCTGGCAGATGCAGCGCGCGAAGCCGGACTCCAGTTCTGAGGATGATGCACCATGGCTAAGAACATGCAACAACTCACGGATGACCGCGGTGACGGCATGCGCGAGAAGATGGTGTCGGTCAATCGCGTCACCAAGGTGGTGAAGGGTGGACGCATTCTCGGCTTCGCCGCGCTCACCGTGGTCGGTGATGGTGATGGCGGCATCGGCATGGGCAAGGGCAAGTCCCGCGAAGTGCCGGTTGCCGTGCAGAAGGCGATGGAAGAAGCGCGTCGCAAGATGGTCAAGGTGAGCCTCAGGAACGGCACTCTCCAGCATGCCGTGATGGGCCACCACGGTGCCGCCAAGGTCTACATCCAGCCGGCCTCCGAGGGAACGGGCATCATCGCGGGCGGACCGATGCGCGCCATCTTCGAGGTCATGGGCGTCACCAACGTCCTGGCGAAGTGCATCGGCTCCACCAACCCCTACAACGTCGTTCGGGCGACCATCAATGGTCTGCTGGCGATGAACACGCCGACCGAGATCGCGATGAAACGCGGCAAGACGGTCGAAGAGATCCTGGGATAAGTGATGAGCGATGCAGCTGGCAAGAAGACCGTCAAGGTAACGCTCCTGAAGAGCGTCATCGGCACCCGTGAATCGCATCGCGCCACGGTTCGTGGCCTCGGGCTGCAACGCATCCGCCACACGGTCGAACTCGAAGACACACCGGCGGTGCGCGGCATGATCAACAAGGTGCGGTATCTGGTGAAGGCCGAGGGCTGACATGAATCTTAACGACATCAAGCCCGGCGAGGGCGCGAAGCGGCCGAAACGCAGGGTCGGCCGTGGCATTGGCAGCGGCCTGGGCAAGACTGCGGGTCGCGGGCACAAGGGGCAGAAGTCGCGTTCCGGTGGTTTTCACAAGGTCGGATTCGAAGGCGGACAGATGCCGTTGCAGCGCCGTCTGCCGAAGCGCGGGTTCGTCTCGCTGACCGCCGATGCCGTCGCTGAAGTACGCCTGTCCACGCTCGACCGTCTGGGCATCGACGAGATCAACATCGCCATCCTGAAAGAAGCCGGTGCGATCCCGCGCGAATCGCTCGGTGCCAAGGTGATCCTCGCTGGCGAGATAACGCGCGCGGTCAAGCTCACCGGCATCAAGGCGACCAAGGGTGCGCGCGCTGCGATTGAGGCGGCTGGCGGCAGTTTCATCGACGTGTGAGGCTGAGAGTCTTTCGATCATGCCCGCTCATCACGCCAGAAAGCGCCCGCTCGTTGTTACAAATGCTCGCCATAGCCCAAGCTATGTCTGCGCTTTGCGCCTAGAGCGGACGCCTTCTGGCGCGCCGCTCCGACACGCTCGAAAAACTCTCAGCCTCTGAGGACATCCCACTTGGCTATCGGCAACAACGCGAAGGGACAGGGCAACAAGTACGGCGATCTGAAGCGTCGGCTGTTGTTTTTGCTCGGCGCGCTGATCGTCTACCGGATCGGCGCCCACGTGCCGGTGCCGGGAATCGATCCGGTTCAATTGGCCGAACTGTTCAAGAAGCAGCAAGGCGGCATCCTCGACATGTTCAACATGTTCTCGGGTGGCGCGTTGTCGCGGTTCACCATCTTCGCGCTCGGGATCATGCCTTACATCTCGGCGTCGATCATCATCCAGTTGATGACGGTGGTGTCGCCGCAGCTTGAATCGCTGAAGAAGGAAGGCGAGTCCGGCCGCCGCAAGATCACGCAGTTCACCCGTTACGCGACGCTCGGTCTGGCGACATTCCAGGGCTTGGGCATCGCTATCGCACTCGAGTCACAGCGCGGTCTGGTGATCGATCCCGGTCTGGCCTTCCGCTTCACCACCGTGGTGACGCTGGTCACCGGCACCATGTTTCTGATGTGGCTCGGCGAGCAGATTACCGAGCGCGGCATCGGCAACGGTATCTCGCTGATCATCTTTGCCGGTATCGCGGCGGGGTTTCCGCGGGCGATCGGCAGCACCCTGGAACTCACGCGTACCGGGTCGTACTCGATTCCCCTGGTTCTGTTCCTGTTCACTGTCGCCGTGCTGGTCACGGCGTTCGTGGTGTTCGTCGAGCGGGGGCAACGGAAGATTCTCGTGAACTACGCGAAGCGCCAGGTAGGCAGGCGAGTCTATGGCGGTCAAAGCTCGCACTTACCACTGAAGATCAACATCGCGGGGGTGATTCCGCCGATCTTCGCGTCGAGCATCATCCTGTTTCCGGCGACTCTCGCCGGCTGGTTCGGTTCGGGTGAGAACATGGGCTGGTTGCGCAACATCGGCGCGACCCTGCACCCAGGCCAGCCGATCTACGTATTGCTCTACGCCTCGGCGATCGTCTTCTTCTGCTTCTTCTATACGGCGCTCGTGTTCAACCCGAAGGAAACGGCCGAGAACCTCAAGAAGGGTGGCGCGTTCGTGCCCGGTATCCGGCCGGGCGAACAGACCGCCAAGTACATCGAAAAGATCATCACCCGTCTCACGCTTGCTGGGGCGCTGTACGTGACGCTGGTGTGCCTGCTTCCGGAGTTCCTAATCGTCTGGAAGAACGTGCCCTTCTATTTCGGCGGTACCAGCCTGTTGATCATCGTGGTCGTGACCATGGATTTCATGCAGCAGGTGCAGGCCTACATGATGTCCCACCAGTACGAAAGCCTCCTGAAGAAAGCTAATTTCAAGGGCGGCGCGTTCCCGACGCGTTGATCGGGTCGAGGCGGCATGTCGAAGGAAGACACGATTCAGATGCAGGGGGAGATCGTCGAAACGCTCCCCAACGCGACCTTCAGGGTCAAGCTCGAAAACGGGCACATCGTGCTCGGGCATATCTCCGGAAAGATGCGGATGCATTACATCCGCATCCTTCCGGGAGACAAGGTGACTGTGGAACTGACGCCGTACGACCTCAGTCGTGCGCGCATCGTGTTCCGGGCCAAGTAGGGCGGCATCGGAATGCCGCACCGCAACGGGAGACAGCTATGAAAGTACAGGCTTCAGTGAAGAAGATTTGCCGCAACTGCAAGGTCATCCGCCGCAATCGGGTGGTCAGGGTCATTTGCACCGACCCGCGGCACAAGCAGCGTCAGGGTTGACCTGGCGCCTCGCCCAACACCAGCGAACGAAGGTCACGCATGGCACGCATCGCAGGGGTGAACATCCCCAACCATCAACACGCCGAGATCGCGCTCACAGCGATCTTCGGTATCGGCCGGGCCCGTGCCCGCAAGATTTGCGCGGACGCCGGCATCGTTCCGACCACCAAGATGAAGGACATGTCGGACGCCGATGTCGATCGCCTGCGCGAGCATGTCGGCCGCTATACGGTCGAGGGTGACCTCCGGCGCGAAGTCTCGATGAGCATCAAGCGACTGATGGACCTGGGCTGCTACCGCGGCATCCGGCATCGTCGCGGTTTGCCGGTGCGCGGACAGCGGACCCGCACCAATGCTCGTACGCGCAAGGGGCCCAAGAAGGCCGTGCGCGCGTCCAAGTCCAAGTAAGCACACCCGCAAGCGACCAGAACCGCTGATTTCCAGGACACTCCGACATGGCCAAAGCTCAAACCCGGGTGCGAAAGAAGGTCAAGAAGAACGTTGCCGAAGGCATCGCACACGTTCACGCTTCCTTCAACAACACTATCATCACCATCACCGACCGGCAGGGAAACGCGCTGTCGTGGTCCACTTCCGGAGGCGCTGGCTTCAAGGGCTCGCGCAAGTCCACGCCGTTCGCGGCGCAGGTTGCGGCGGAAGCCGCGGGCAAGGCAGCGGTCGAATGCGGCGTCAAAAACCTGGAAGTCAGGATCAAGGGGCCGGGCCCCGGACGCGAGTCCGCCGTACGGGCTCTCAATGCGGTGGGTTTCAGGATCACCAGCATCTCCGATGTGACGCCGGTGCCGCACAATGGCTGCCGCCCGCCGAAGAAGCGGCGCATCTAGCGCAAGCCAAGGAAAACATCATGGCCAGAAATACCGATCCGAAGTGCCGTCAGTGCCGCCGTGAAGGCGAAAAGCTGTTCCTGAAGGGCGAAAAGTGCTTCACCGACAAGTGCGCGATCGAACGTCGCAGCTACCCGCCCGGACAGCATGGCCAGCGCAACACGCGTTTGTCGGGCTATGGCGTGCAACTGCGCGCGAAGCAGAAGGTGCGCCGTATCTACGGCATGCTCGAGCGCCAGTTCCGCAAAGACTACAAGGAAGCCGATCGCCAGCGCGGCATCACCGGCGAGAACCTCCTGCAGCTGCTGGAGAGCCGTCTCGACACGGTTGCGTATCGCATGGGGTTCGGTTCCTCCCGTTCGGAAGCACGACAGGTGGTGCGCCACAACGGCATCAACGTCAACGGCCGTCGCGTCAACATCCCTTCCTATCACGTGCGGGTCGGCGATGTCGTGGAAGTGGCTCAGGGCGCGAAGAACCAGCTGCGGATCAAGGGTGCGGTCGAAGCCGCCGAAGGTCGCGGCTTCCCGGAGTGGCTGGATGTCGATGCCAAGGCGATGAAAGGCGTGTACCGCGCCAAGCCGCAACGGGCCGAACTGCCACCGACGATCAACGAATCGCTCGTCGTCGAACTCTATTCGAAATAATGCGGGAGGCGTCCCCGACGCGCGCAGCGCGTCGGCGGGGCATTGTCTTTCTCACGCCACATAAAGGGTCCAGCTCATGGCTAGCAGTGCGCTCCTGAAGCCTCGCATCATCGACGTGCAAAAGGTCGGGCCTTTCCACGCCAAGATCACCATGGAGCCGTTCGAGCGGGGATACGGATACACGCTGGGTAACGCGCTCCGCCGTATCCTGCTGTCGTCGATGCCCGGCTATGCCCCGACCGAAGTGAAGATCGCCGGGGTGCTGCACGAGTACTCGACGCTCGACGGTGTCCAGGAAGATGTGGTCGACATCCTGCTCAACCTCAAGGGTATCGTGCTCAAGCTGAATAGCCGCGACCAGGCGGTGCTCAACCTCAAGAAAGAAGGGCAGGGGCCGGTCACCGCGGGTGATATCGAAACGTCGCACGACGTCGAGATCATCAATCCGCAACACGTCATCGCCCACCTCGCGGCCGGCGGCAAGATCGACATGCAGATCACGGTCGAGAAGGGTCGCGGCTACGAGCCCGCCAGTCAGCGCCCGATCAATCGCGAAAGCCGGTCGATCGGCAGCATCCTGATGGATTCGTCGTTCAGCCCGGTTCGTCGCGTCAGCTATGCGGTCGAGAGCGCCCGCGTCGAACAGCGCACCGACCTCGACAAGCTCATCATGGACGTCGAGACCAACGGCGTGGTCGAACCCGAAGAGGCGATCCGCACGTCGGCCACCATCTTGATCGAGCAACTGAGCCTGTTCGCCGATCTCGAACGCACGCCGATGGCGCAGATCACGGCCAAGCAGTCACCGATCGACCCGATCCTGATGCGTCCGGTCGACGATCTCGAACTCACGGTGCGCTCGGCCAATTGCCTCAAGGCCGAAAACATCTATTACATCGGCGACCTGATCCAGCGCTCCGAGACCGAATTGCTCAAGACCCCCAATCTGGGCCGCAAGTCGCTGAACGAGATCAAGGAAGTGCTGGCCTCGCGGGGACTTACGCTCGGGACCAAGCTTGAGAACTGGCCACCCGCCGATCTCCAGAAAATCTGAATTGAACGCGCAGGACCAGACCTAGAGGTGTGAGATGCGACACGGACACGGACTCAGAAAACTCAACCGTACCAGCAGCCACCGGCTCGCGATGCTGCGCAACCTGGCCAACGCGCTGCTCAAGCACGAGGTCATCAAGACCACGCTGCCGAAAGCGAAGGAATTGCGCCGGGTGGCGGAACCGCTGATTACGCTCGGCAAGGCGCCCACCGTCGCCAATCGGCGATTGGCGTTTGCACGCACGCGCGATCGCGATATCGTGGTCAAGCTCTTCGACGAGCTCGGGCCGCGCTACCAGACGCGCAATGGCGGTTACTTGCGCATCTTGAAGTACGGTTTCCGCAAGGGCGACAACGCGCCGATGGCGCTGGTCGAACTGCTCGATCGGCCGGACAGCGATACGGAACCGCAGGCGGCTTGATTCCGGCCGCTGCCTCACCAACGAAAAGAGCCACCTTCGGGTGGCTCTTTTGTTTCCCTCATCCCCAGCCCTTCTCCCGGAGGGAGAAGGGAGCACGAGACATCCCTCTCCCCCGGGAGAGCGCCGAGGGTGAGGGAAGCTGGGAGAAGCTGGGAGAAGGGAGCAGGACACATCCCTCTCCCCCGGGAGAGGGACCGAGGGTGAGGGAAGCTGAGCGAGATATTCCCCGGATTGCGCAGCCTCAGCCTTGCAGTGCGATCAGCCGTCGCAGGCACGTACCGGTATGGCTGCCCTCCGTCGCCATCACCGTTTCGGGCGTACCTGCGACGACGATGCGACCGCCGCCGTTCCCGCCCTCGGGTCCCAGGTCGACGACCCAATCCGCCGTCTTGATCACATCGAGGTTGTGTTCGATCACCACCACGGTGTTGCCGTGGTCGCGCAGCCGATGCAGCACGCCGAGCAGCAGCTCGATGTCGTGAAAGTGCAGGCCGGTCGTGGGTTCATCGAGGATGTAGAGGGTCTTGCCGGTGTCGCGCTTGGATAGCTCGAGCGCCAGCTTCACCCGCTGCGCCTCGCCGCCCGACAGCGTGGTGGCGCTCTGCCCGAGGGTGATGTAGCCCAACCCGACCGCCATGAGCGTCTCGAGCTTTCGCGCCAGCACCGGCACCGAACCGAAGAAACCATGCGCTTGTTCGACGGTCATGCCGAGCACCTCATGGACGTTGGCACCCTTGTAGCGCACCTCCAGGGTCTCGCGGTTGTAGCGCCGGGCGCCGCAGAGGTCGCACGGCACGTAGATGTCGGGGAGGAAATGCATCTCCACCTTGAGCACGCCATCGCCTTCGCAGGCCTCGCACCGCCCGCCCTTCACATTGAACGAGAAGCGCCCCGGCCCGTAGCCGCGCTCGCGCGCCAGGGGCACGCCGGCGAACAGTTCGCGGATCGGTGTGAACAAGCCGGCATACGTAGCCGGGTTGGACCGCGGCGTGCGGCCGATCGGACTCTGGTCGACGTTGACCACCTTGTCGAAGTGATCGAGACCGTCGATGCGCTCGTGCGGCGCCGGCTCGTCGTGGCTGCCGTACAGATGCTTGGCGACCGCGCGATAGAGCGTGTCGTTGATCAGCGTGGACTTGCCGGAGCCGGACACGCCGGTGACGCACACGAAAAGTCCAACCGGCAGATCGAGGTCGGTCTGCCGCAGGTTGTTGCCGCTCGCGCCGACCAGGTGCAGCCATTGGCCCGGCTGAGGAGCGTGTCGCCGGTCGGGCACGCGGATCCGCCGCGCGCCCGACAGGAACTGGCCGGTGGGCGATTGGGGGGTCTGCATGACTTCCCGCGGCGTGCCTCTGGCGACCACTTCGCCGCCATGGCGGCCGGCACCCGGACCCATGTCGACCACGTAGTCGGCGCTGAGGATGGCATCGAGATCGTGCTCGACGACGATGACGGAGTTGCCCAGGTCACGTAGCCGCAACAGCATCTGCAGCAGGCGGTCGTTGTCGCGCTGATGCAGACCGATGGACGGCTCGTCGAGCACATACATGACACCGGTCAGCCCGGAACCGATCTGGCTGGCCAGCCGGATGCGTTGCGACTCGCCGCCCGAGAGGGTGTCGGCCGATCGATCGAGCGACAGGTAGTCGAGGCCGACGTTGACCAGGAAACCGAGCCGCGCGGCGATCTCGCGCACCAGCTTGTCGGCGATGGTCTGGCGCGCGCCGGCGAGCTGCAGGGTCGAGAAGAACGTGGCGGCGTCATTCAGGGCGAGATGGCCGAGTTCATGGATCGACTTGCCGCCGACGAACACGAAGCGCGCCTCGCGGCGCAGGCGGGTGCCTTCGCATTCGGGGCAGGCGGCCACGGTCTGATAGGCGGCAAGCTCTTCCCGGATGGCCTGCGAGTCGGTCTCCTGGTGGCGCCGTTGCAGGTTGGGGACGATACCCTCGAACACGTGCTCGCGCACGTTGCGACGCCCGCGCTCGCCAATGTAGGTGAACCGGATCTTTTCGCGCCCGGAGCCGTTGAGCACGAGGTCACGGATGCGCTCGTCCAGCGCCACGAACGGGGTCTCGATATCGAACCCGTAGTGGGCGGCCAGCGACTCGAGCATCTGGTAGTAGAACTGATTGCGCCGGTCCCAGCCTTTCACCGCGCCGGACGCGAGCGACAGGTCCGGAAAGGCGACCACGCGCTGCGGGTCGAAGAAGGCGACGCTGCCCAGCCCGTCGCAGCGTGGGCAGGCGCCGCTCGGGCTGTTGAACGAGAACAGGCGCGGCTCCAGTTCCGGTAGCGAGTAGTCGCAGAACGGGCAGGCGAAGCGCGACGAGAATGCGCTGGACGCCGCGGAGTCCATGTCGACCACGATCGCGCGCCCGTCCGACAGTCGCAGTGCGGTCTCGAACGACTCGGCGAGACGCTGCTTGATGTCCGGGCGCACCTTGATGCGGTCGATCACGACTTCGATCGAATGCTTGCGAGTCTTCGACAACGCGGGTGGCGGATCGAGGTCGACGATTTCGCCGTCGAGCCGCACGCGTACGAATCCCTGCGCCCGCAGATCGTCGAACACGTCCATCTG
This sequence comes from Betaproteobacteria bacterium, assembly GCA_031393885.1. Taxonomy (GTDB): domain Bacteria; phylum Pseudomonadota; class Gammaproteobacteria; order Burkholderiales. The sequence goes on from JANMWG010000199.1 coordinate 16,892, forward strand.
GGCACCCTTCCGCTCGGCAACGACGGGCGACAGGATCATGACCCGCGTGTCGTCCGGCAATGCCAGGACCGCATCCACCATCTGCGACACGGTCTTCGAAGCCAGCGCCACGCCGTGGGTCGGGCAGTGGGGCTCTCCGACCCGCGCGAACAGCAGCCGCAGGTAGTCGTGGATCTCGGTGACGGTGCCGACGGTCGAGCGCGGATTGTGGCTGGCCGCCTTCTGCTCGATGGCGATCGCGGGCGACAGCCCCTCGATCAGATCGACATCGGGCTTCTCCATCAGCTGCAGGAACTGGCGTGCATATGCCGACAGCGACTCGACGTAGCGCCGCTGGCCTTCGGCATACAAGGTGTCGAATGCCAGCGACGACTTGCCCGATCCCGACAGCCCGGTGATCACCACCAAACGGTTGCGGGGCAGATCGAGATCGATGTTGCGCAGGTTGTGGGTGCGCGCACCGCGCACGACGATGGTGTCGTTGGCCTCGCGGACCGGGACTGACATGGGAACTCGGGTGTCTGGCACGACCTGCGGCAGTCCGGCGAAGGGGATCCGCTAATATAGCCCAGCGCATTTCCGATTCACACGCCGCCTTCGCCGGCGTCTTCGTCCTTCCACCCAGCACCCCCCGATACGTACCGACCGGATGACCCCGCAGGAACTGCGCGTGAGCCTCGCGCTCGCGGGCATTTTCGGCCTGCGCATGCTGGGCCTGTTCGTCATCCTGCCGATGATCATCCTCGGGCGAGTGATTCAGGGCGTCGGCGCGATCTCCGCAGCCGTAATCGCTCTGCTCGCCGATCTCACCCGCGAGGAGGTGCGCACGAAGGCCATGGCGATCATGGGCATCTCGATCGGCCTCACCTTCGCGTTGTCGATGATCGGCAGGCCCATCCTCAACCGCTGGATCGGCGTCCCGGGGATCTTCCTGCTCACTGTCGCAACATTTCGGCGGTGTTGCCGTGTTCGCGTTCTGCGCCCTGCTGGGCATCGGATGGCTCCTGGTCGCAGCGCGGGCATGGCGGTTCCGGCCGTGCGCAGCTATCCGCTACCGTCGATGGCATCCGCCGGCACCGACCGATTGCTGGGCCAGATCAAGACTCTGCCGGGTGTGCGCGACGCAACCCTGGCACCGGATGCGAATAGGGCACTGCTGCGGGTGGACATGACCCGCTTCGATGAGCAGAATGTGACGCGACTACTACAGGGGGAGACCTGAGCCATGGCCTCGGTTAACAAGGTGATTCTCGTGGGCAATCTCGGCCGCGATCCGGAAGTGCGCTACACCCCGGACAACAGTGCGATCACCAACATCAGCATCGCCACCACCGATCAGTGGAAGGACAAGTCCGGCGCGAAGCAGGAGCGCACCGAGTGGCATCGCGTCGCCTTCTTCGGGCGTCTCGCCGAGATCGCGGGCGAATACCTCAAGAAGGGCAGCCAGGTCTACGTCGAAGGTCGCCTGCAGACGCGCAAGTGGCAGGACAAGGAAGGCCAGGAGCGCTACACCACCGAGATCGTCGCCGACCGTATGCAGATGCTCGGCTCGCGCGGCGGCATGGGCGGAGGCGACATGGGCGCCGACATGGGTGCTGAGATGGACGATCGTCCTTCGGATCGTCCCTCGTCGCCGCCGCGCTCTTCGTCCAGCGGCAACAGGCCACCAGCCGGCAGCGGCGGCGCCAAGCCGGCGGGCAAGTTCGACGATCTCGAGGACGATATTCCGTTTTAGGGACACTTGCGGGGCGTGCACCGTCGGCTTCCTGCACCCGGACTGCGAGCGCGGGATCGGCGTCGCTCGTGCGCCGGGCTCACCCAACCGACAGTTCAGATCGTGGCGTCGCTTCGCTCGCGCGATCCAACCTTGGTCGTCTAGGCGTCACCGGAGGCGCGCATGCCAGTAGCCGGGTTGCTTCTTGTCTGGGCGTATTGCGTACACGACGACCTCGGTGCTTTCCTCGCGAAAGACCACAGAGAAGGAGAATCCGGCAACGCGGAGTCGCCGGCATCCCTCCTCGTCTGCCTTGCCCGATTCAGGATTGCGTTCGATTTGGGCGAAGATCGACTTGACCTCGGCAACAAACTTTCTCCCATAGCCTCGCCGCGCTTGTTCCAGATACTGCGACTCATGCAGGAGTTCAGCGCGAGCGGCCGAGTCGACACGCAGCGCCTTCACCGCATCAGTCTGGTTGCTTCAGCGATCACCTCATCCGCGTCGTACAGCGTCGCTTCGCCTCGCTCGTACGCCGCTGTTCGGCTGCGGATCTCTTGACGCCAAGCCTCTTTGACCGTTGGGTCTACAGGCTCGTCAAGGGTCTCTCGCAGGAGCTCGACTAGTCGAGTTCTGTCTTGTTGGGACAGAGCTTTGCCACGTGCAACAAGCTCGGAAACTTGGTCAGCCATCGTATGCCTCCAGTGCTGGTGTCGATTCTACGCGGGGGGCGCCGACGGCGGGCGTTTGTGACGCCCAACGACGAAGCTGTGCGGCCGAGCGCCGCGAGAGGCCGGTCCGAGCAAAAGGGGCCACGAGTAAAAGAGTAAAAGGGGCCAGGCTCAATTTGTGATTTCGTCAGAGGATAGAGCGCGGCAGGCCAGCGTGTCCTCAATGCCATCCCGCAGGAAAACATGACCCTGGCCCCTTTGATACTCCTTTGATACTACGCCTTCGTCTCATTTCGGGGAGCATGTCGCGAACCTCGTCATTTCCTCGAGCAAATCGACAGCGATATCCTCGCGTCCCGCAAGCAGCGCCACCTCAGATGTCGACAGAAGGCCAACTGCCCCTGAGAAATTGTGATTACGTCAGAGGATAGAGCGCGGCAGGCCGGCGTGCCCTCAATGCCATCCCGCAGGAAAACATGACCCTGGCCCCTTTGATACCCGAGATCGTTGCCGATCGCATGCAGATGCTCGGCTCGCGCGGCGGCATGGGCGGAGGCGACATGGGCGCCGACATGGGGGCCGAGATGGACGATCGACCGGCGCCGCCGACGCGGTCTTCGTCCAGCGGCAGCAGGCCGCCAGCCGGCAGCGGTGGTGCCAAGCCCGCGGGCAAGTTCGACGATCTCGAGGACGATATTCCGTTCTAGGGATACTTCCGGGCCGGCGCAACGTCGGCTTCCTGCACAAGCCTTCGCCGATGAGGTCTTCCGAGTATTCCGCGCGAAGCACCCGGGGGGTGGAGATCGTTCCGCTTCACGTCTCATCCGAGGTAAAGCGAATGATTTCGAGGGCAGAGGCGCTGGGGTTCGGCGGCGGCAACAACTGAGCTAATCGGCGCGCGCCGCTTTGGCGCGCGTCCGCGTCGAGCGGCGGGTTGGGCGCGCAGCGGCTTTCGCGAGGTTGATAAGCCCTAGCAGGGCATCGTTGACCGCTTCCGCGTTCGGAAACGCTCGTGCAACTTCAGGCTCCAGAACAACAACGTTCGAGGCTGCCCTGAGTCGCGCGGCGTACTTGCCACGAACCATCGGACCGAGGTCCTCGCGTTTGTACTCGGGTCGCAGCTCTTCTGCAGCGACCGGTTTAGCCTTCTTCATGGATTCGACGCTCAGGTTTTGTGGCAAGCCGAGCGCTGATGATGCCCAAGCGATCGCCGCGTTCGGTATGTGCAACAACCAAGAGCCGTCCTGCGCTCGAAACGCCAAACGTCACGAAGCGACTCTCACGTCTGGAATGGTCCGGGTCTGCGGCAGTCATAGCCAAGTCATCAGCCAAGGCAGTCGCCGCTTCTTCGAACGTGACGCCATGTTTCCCCAGATTCGCAGCGGCCTTCGAAGGATCCCATTCGCATCTCACGCACGGAGTTTACTCCCGACGCCAAACGTCCGCTCGATGGAGTGGTTGGCAACATTAGCTAAACACTCAGAGCGGGTGAGTTTTTAGAGCGACGCTTCCGCATTCGTGGCTCCCCGTGGAGATCGTGCACTTCAATGGCGAGACCGTGCTTGGCTATTGCCCAAGCCTTCACGGCGCTTCTTCCTGGTTGGGAACACTTTTTTGCGGCACCAGGGCGAGAGATGAAAACCAGCGTTGTGACTTGTTGGCCTGTCTCTTGAGCCATGATTGCCTTTAGTACGTCTTTCTCAAACTCAGTTGCAGGATTCGGAAGACCAAGAGCAACTTCAACTATTGTTTTTTCTTCCGGGAAGTAGAAGTCCACAGCGAAAGAATTCGCCCCACATATCTTTTTCTCACTGTAGGCATTTCCGAAATAAGCTGAAGCAAGTTCCCGAAGCTTTCGCATGAACTCACCCGTGGCTTTGTCTCCGACACCTGGGCCAAGCACAGCTTGAAATTCCGGATTTTCCGCGGCGAGAGTTTGCGCGAGCTCAACGAGCTTTGCTGGTCTGTCTTGGCTCACAGATCGATTTCCATGTTGCCCAACGTAGACTTCACCGGCTCGCCGAAGGCGAGTCCGGTGCAAGACAGGGTTAGCCACCACATCATATCTTCGTGGCGAAAGTCTTCGCTCATGGTTTCAATGCAGCGGGGAGCGGCCGGTCTAGGACAGTCGGCCAATTCACTCCGACGGCCAGTTTACATTCTAGTGTTCGAATTGCCCCCTAATTTTAGGGGTTGACAAGATCGTCGGTCGATGTAGACTAAAACCGGCGTTGTCACTTCTGCGCGCACAGTTTTCGGGCACATACAGACTCACCCCTACGCCTCTGCTCGAACATAGCAATCGGTAGCGATATTTCGGCGCGCACGGAGTGGTATTTAAAGCGGGTCAAAAATCCACGACAAGCTGGTGTTCCTCCGAAGAAGGACGAGACAAAATCAAAGTTGAT
>JANMWG010000204.1:0-36148 GCA_031393885.1 Betaproteobacteria bacterium
CCAGGCTGAAGCCGGCGGCACCTTCGTCGTCGGCGCTTGCGGACCGCCGGCGTGCCTGACGGAACGACGGCATCAATAGCCGGCCACTCTATCCACCACGCCGAGCGGGGCCGCGCCGCGCTGCAGACGCCGCAGGTTGTCGATGACTTGTCCGGCCGCCTCGCTCGCGATGGTCACGGCCGCGATGTGCGGCGTTACCACGACACCGGGATGGCGCCACAGCGGGTGGGCAACCGGCAGCGGCTCTTCGGCGAAGACATCGAGCATTGCGCCGCGGATCTGGCCGTTGTCGAGGGCGGCGAGGAGATCGGCTTCCACCACATGCGCACCGCGAGCGGAATTCACGATGCATGCACCACGCGGCAGCAAGACCAGTGTGGCAGCATCGAGGATGCCAAGGGTATCCGGCGTCAATGGCAGGAAGTTGATGAGGATCTCGCTGCCCGCCAGGAACCGCTCGAAGTCTTCGAATCCGGACCAGCAGGCGATCCCGTCGAGTTGGTGACGGGTCCGGCTCCAGCCCGCGACCTTGAACCCGGTGCGTGCGAGCATCGCCGCTGCCGCGCTGCCGAGCACCCCCAGGCCCATCACGCCGACGCCGCGTTCGCCGATCAGCTTCGGCGCCAGCGGTTGCCAGACCGACCCACCTTGCTGGCGCGCGTATTCATCCATACGCCGGTGAAAGTGCAAGGCACCGTACAGCGCGTATTCGGCCATCTGTTGCGCCATGCCGGCATCGCGCAACCGGGCGATCGGCACATCGGGCGGCAGATCGGGATCGGCGACGATCGCATCGACACCGGCACCCAGGGACAGGATCGCGCGCAGATCGGGAAACTGCCGATGCCAGCCGATCGGCGGTTTCCAGACCAGGGTGTACCGCACGTTGTCGAGCGGCCCGTCGTCGGGCCACACCCGGAATTCGAGGTCTGGCAGAGCGGCACCCAGCGCCTCCCGCCACGGGTCGGGATCATCGATCGGGCTGTAGAACATCAGGCTCATGGCGACTCGGGACGGACAGGATCGGCGAGAGCGTAGTCGGTTTCGACCATGGGATGAAGGCTTGCCGCGACGGTTGCGCGCGCCACGGGGGATCGATACGCTTCGAGCCCGCATGGTGTTCCCGGTGCCTGCCTGCATGTGCCCAACGATCCCCGAGTACCAGCGTGAATGGGACGCCGGCGACCTCGGTTGCGGCGATCTGGTTCTGCAACTGCACTTCCGGTTCGTCGACATGCTCCCGGGACAGATCATCCGCGTTCGCGCTACCGACACCGGTGCGACCCACGACCTGCCTGCGTGGTGTCACCTGACCGGCAACGCCATGGTTCACATGCAGCCGCAGGATCACCTTTTCTGGATCAGCCGCCGCGAGGCCTGATCTTCACCTGCCAATCAAGGAGTCATCCATGTCCGCAACCGGCAAATTCTGCGTTTCCCTGAGCTAGCAGCCTGTCGGGCTTAGGTGTTCGATAGCGAAACGGTGGGAGAGCGAGGCCAGATTTTGTCGATTTCGATGCGCATATCGGGAATATGCAAGGAGAAATCGGCGAGATATGGGCCGCTCTCCCACCGTTGCAGCCGAATCATCCTGAGTCCGACAGGCTGCTAGGCGAGCGACAACACCGACAAGGCGACCGTCGCCTTCGTCATTGCCAACGCGGCGGTCGCATCGGCGCAGGACACGCTCGTGTTTCTCTCTGTCGAAGGCGTGAAGCTGGCACAGAGAGGCTTTGCCGATCCGATACACGAGGAGGGCTTTGCGCCGCTGGCTGACCTGATGGCGAACTTCATCAAGGCGGGTGGCAAGATCTGGGTCTGTTCGCCCTGCTTCAAGAAGCGCAAGCTCGACGAGCAGGCGCTGGTCGCGGGCGCCACTATCGTCGGTGGCGCCAAGCTGGTCGAATTCCTGTCCGACGGCACGCCCTGCCTGTCGTACTGAAGTCGATGGCCGTCCACGCGCATGCGCCGGACGCCGCTTTCGATGGCGGCGACCTCGACTGCGGCAACCGCCTGCTGCTGCTGATCCGGCAACACATCGATCCGCTGCGGCGCGGCCAGCTGCTGGAAATCATCTCCACCGAAGGCTCGGTGCGGGAAGACCTGCCGGCGTGGTGCCGCCTCACGAAGAACGAGCTGGTCTCGGTCGCATCGGCCGGTGCCGCCACCTCCTTCCTGGTCTGCAAGGGGACACTCGCCGAGCGCGCGGTTGCGCCTGCTTCGAACCCGCCGGTTTCGGTTGCCCCGACGCGGGTGGCCGTTTCGATCACCATTCCGGAACGTCTGCCAAAGCCGGCACCGGCGCCGGTCATCGCGCCCTTGTCGGTCATGGGCATCGGCAGTTGGCCGCGCCCGCGCTGGTTGCTGCGGGCCCTGCATGAGCACATGGAAGGTCGGCTGCCCGACGCCGAGTTTCACGCGACGGCCAACGACGCCGTCCGCCTCGCGGTCAACGCGCAGTTGCGCGCCGGCGTGGATGTGGTGACGGATGGCGAGCAACGACGCGACAGTTACGCCAGCTTCGTCGCCAGTCGGCTCGACAATTGCCAACTGATCCCGCTCACCGATCTGCTGCCCCTGGTCGACGACCCCGAGGCGTTCGAGCGCGAATTGCGCGCACTCGATGTCCCGGCAGGTGAGGTGCGGCATCCCGCGGTGTTCGGGCGGCTCGGACGCAGCAAACCGATCGCGCTGCACGAGGCGCAGTTCGCGATGTCGCTCACCACCAGACCGCTCAAGGTGGCGCTGCCCGGCCCCTATCTGCTGGCTCGGACGATGTGGATGGAGTGCATCTCGGATCGCGCCTACCAGTCACGCGAAGACATCGCCAACGACATCGTCCGGGTGCTTCGCGAAGAACTGGCCGAGCTGCTCGCCGCCGGCGTGGCGATGGTCCAGCCCGATGAGCCGGTGTTGTCGGAAGTGGCGTTCTCCGGGCCGCGCCAGTCGCGCAGCTTCATGTGTGGCGTACTTTCCGAATCGGCCGATACCGCGTCGGAACTCGCGTTCGCGCGCGACCTCGTCAACGCGGTGACCAGCGGGTTTCCGCTCGACCGGATCGCGCTGCACCTGTGTCGCGGCAACTGGACGCCCGACGAGAGCACCTGCCTGACCGGCGACTACACCGCGCGCCGGCGAGGTACTGGCGCTGCGCTCGCTGCCGGACGACCGGCGTGTCGGTGTCGGCGTGGTGAACCAGAAGCACGCGCGAATCGAGACCTGCGAGCAGATCATGGCGAAAGCGGAGGCCGCCATCGCGATGTTCGGCGCCGAACGAGTGCTGCTGCATCCGGACTGCGGCTTCGCCACCTTCGCCGACAATCCGGTCAGCCCGGCGGCGATCGCCGAGCAAAAACTGCGTGCCGCGGCCGAGGCGGCGGTGCGTCTTCGGGAAAGACATGGTGTGTAACGAACCCGCCAGCGTCTCTTGATGACGACGTAACCCGGCACGACACTCCGAACGCCGTCATCGAACGGCGACGGTATTTTCGTGATGCATCGATTGAATCCGCAGGCGGTTCATGGGTACGATTAGCCGTGTCCGCTGCGGCGGAAATCGGAAGGAGTTCCCATGCGCACAGATGTCTTCCGCACGGCTGTCGTGGCATGCTGTGCCGTTATCGCTGTCGTTTTGTCCGTGCCGCTCGCCCAGGCGGCCCCCGATACGATCCTGGTCTACGAATTGTCGGGTTTCAGCTTTCTGCCCGGCGATCGTTTCGAACTGCAGGAAAACGGCGCCCACGCAACCTTCCTCGACACGCTCGACCTGGCGTTCGAGAACGATCAGTTCCGTGTCACGGCTCTCGCCGACAACGAGCTTGCCACCGGGCTGCCCTGGGGATTCGGTCTGTTCCGCCCCGGCTACGATCCGGCGGCCGATCCGTTCACCGACAATCATCCGGCGTGGATCTCGTTCCACCCCTTCTTCGCCCCACCGGTATCGGGTCAGGTGTATTCGGCCTACGTGCCACCGCAACCCGTTCCGGAGCCGAATTCCACCGTCGGCCTGCTGGCCGGCTTGCTCGCCTTGATCCTGGGGCGTGCACGCGCACGTGCGGATACCTCGCTCACCAGCGATAGCCGAGGCTGAAGATGAGCTGCCGGTCGACCGTTTTGCGCCCCGGCGACGGCTGGCCGTCCCAATCGACGTTCAATTGCAGCGTCGACACGAAGCCGCCATGCAAGGGAAATCTCAGCCCGGTTTGGGTGCGCAAGAAGGTATTGCCGATGTTCGACAAGGCGATGTAACTCTGGTCCACGTGGAATAGCTGGACCTTGTCGGGCCAGAGCCAATGGTCGAACCGCACCACCAGACGCGTGGCCCAGAAACGCTGGTCGACACCCGCGAAATAGTCTTCGCGGACGCGCTCCAGACCGCCCTCGAACGCGAGGTGGGTGCTGCCGCGATCGATCACCTGCAGGCCTACGCCGCCCCCGACAGTCGCTCGCAGTCGCAAGTCCTTGAACCAATCGTATTCGAGAGTCGAATTGCCGTACGTGTAGCGACGTTCATCGTCGAAGCGGTCGTACTGCAGCCCGGCCCGCGCGTTGCCCTCGGTATCGTCGTGCCGCTCCGTTGCCTCGTTGCCGCGCGCCGTCAACGACCAGCGACCGCGATCGCGCCGGGCGACCACCTCGGCGTCGCCGTTGAGGCGCCGTACATCGGTGTTGCCGCCGGTGTCGGTGACACCGATGTCGACCCGTCCGGTGATGCGCCAGTCGCGCTCGGTCAACCTGCCCGGCAGCAACGACGACACGCGGGCGGCCGGCACCGACTGAACCGTCGCGCTTTCGGCGGTCTGCACCTGTAGCACGGCCCCGCCACCTACCACCCGGCCGATCAGTCGCGAATAGTCCTTGTCGATGATGGTCACCACCCCGTCGGTCTGCACCGACTCGATGGCGTCCGCGTCGATGGCGATCGTCCCGGCGTAGGGCGTCTCGAGGTCGATCCGGCCATCGCGCAATCGCTCGACCGTGCCGGTGAGACGATCGCCGTTCTTCATCACGATCGTGTCACTTTGCGCGTCCTGCCGCGACGCCAGACCGCAAAGGGCTGCCAGCAACGTCAGTGGCATCGCGCGCCGCGTCATGGCAATTCAGCGCCCGCGTGGCCGCGGACCACACGCGAGCCGCTCGAAACCGGCGGCAACCAGCTCCGCCTTGTGCGTCAGCCTCTGGCGCTGGGTGTCGTCGGCCGCCGCCGCGATCTGTGCAAGCAGTTGCCATGTCTCTTGCCGATTCGACGCAAAACGGGGATCGCCGGCATGGGTCCACCGGCGGTCGGGGGCCAGCAGGAGCGCACGCAGCTCGGTTTCGAGCACATCCCGGTCACGACGCAGGCGCAACGCCGATCGCAACGCTATGGCGGGCAATGTGGAGCTTGCATACACCTCACCACCGACAGGCTGGATCGTCGTACTCCAGGTGGTTACCATCTGCCGTTGCGGCGGACTCAGGGGGCCGATCCAATCCTCTAAATAGCGCTGCATCCGGTCGCGGCGTTGCATCTGCGCTTCAGGCGGCGTGCGTTGGGCGACCCTGGCACGATACGCACGGCCGGCACGATGAAGATTTCGCTCCAGTTCGCGCGCCTGGCGATCCGAAAGCCGCTGCACCAGCACAGCCATGCGTGGCACCGCCTCGGCAATCAGCAGGCGCGCGAAGTATTCGAGCCCGTCGGCACGGGCGGCAACCCGCTCAGCCGTGAGGCCCGGAGCGAAATCGGCAGCGGCCTGCCGCACCCATGCGGCATAGCCGGCCGGTTGCGTGGCACAGTGCCACTGCCCGAGTGCCGCCAATTGCTCCGCAACCGCCTGCTGTTGCCGTGCGTCCAGCGACACATAGCTTTGCGCTGTCCACGCCAGTACCCGCTCTCCCTGGCCATAGCCGAAACGGATATCGGTGCAGGCACCCAGCAGCACGGCACCGATGGCGCAGGCCGCCGCGGCCGTACCGACGCTCAATGGAGACAGGCTGCTAGCAATGGAGACGGCCTAGATGGATCCGGGTGTCGTACTCGAACTCGACGTTGCCGCCGACCGCGGTGGCATCGAACAATGACCGCAACGCGGACAGATTCAGGTCGCGTTCCGGTCCATTGTCGGGCACGAACGACGACGACAGGTGCCGGGACACGAGGCCGTCCCAGTCGAAAACCTGCCGGTTGTCCAGAACGACCTGCTCGAATGCGCACGGCGCGAAAAAGGCGCGCAGCGCCGACTCGTCGACGTTGCGATGAACCACCCGCAGATACTCGGGACACAGGCGGATCAGGAGGTCTTCGTATCCGCGCAGGAACGGGGTGGCATCGAGCCTTCGATCATTCCAGATCAGCGCCACCCAGCCACCCGGCTCGAGGATGCGTGCGAACTCGGCACGCGCCAGGGGCCGATCGAACCAGTGGAATGCCTGGGCGGCGGCGACGAGGTCGATCGATGCATCGGGCAGCGTGGTCGCTTCGGCCCGGCCATCCACGCTGGTGAGCGTCGACGATTGCGGATAGGCGGTTTCGAATGCGGTCCGCATCTCGCGATTCGGCTCCACGGCGAACACCGGATTACCGGCATCGAGAAACAGCCGGGTCAGCAATCCGGTGCCGGCGCCGACATCGGCCACGACGCTGGAGGGACCGAAACCGCAATGCCGAACGAGGACATCGAGCAGTTCCGCCGGATAGCCGGGGCGGGAGCGGAGGTAGTCGGCGACGCGGTCACCGAAGCGGACAGTGGCGGGTTGCATGACCAAGTTTGGCGCGCTGCGGCGAGAGTTTCCGTTGACACTGTTCCGAGGGAGACCATAGCATACGGCGCTCTGTGCGGCGGTCGCTCCATAGAAGTGGGCGAGGCGCTGCGATACAACATCGGCGAGGCTTTGCATTCCATCGCCCGACCGGTGAGAGTGCAACTTGAGGGGAGGATCGTTCATGCGTCTGCTGCGAGGCATCGTCATCGCCGTATCGTTCGCCGCCGTATCCGGCACGACGGTACAGGCCCAGGACACCATCAAGATCGGACTGGTCAACGAGGCTACCGGGCCCAATGCCGAAGCCGGCGTGTTCACCGTGAATGGTGCAAAGCTCGCGCTCGATGAGATCAACGCCGCTGGCGGCGTGCTGGGCCGGAAGCTCGAGCTGAAACTCGAAGACAACCAGAGCACGAATCCAGGTACCGTGCTCGCCTTCTCGAAGCTGCTGGGTGAACCGGGCATCGTCGCCATCATCGGTCCGATCCGCAGCACCCAGATCCAGGCGGCCTCGCCAACCATCGCCAAGGCCGGCATCCCGACCATGATCGGCGGCACCGACCCGAGCCTGACCAAGGTCAACAATCGCTGGGTTTTCCGGGGCCGGCCGAACGATTCGTTCTCGTCGCGCGTGATCGCCGACTACGGTGTCAACGAACTCAAGCTCAAGAAGTGGGCAATCATCCATTCCACCGACGCGTTCGGCGCCGGCGGCATGAACGCGCTGACCGCCGCGCTGAAGAACGCCGGCATCACGCCGGTCCTGGTGCAGGGCTACACCAACAACTCGCAGGACTTCACGCCGGTGGTCCTGGCAGTCAAGAAATCCGGCGCCGACATCATCGGCAGCTATATGACGAATTCGCCGGACGTGGGCATCTTCGCGAAGCAGTTGCGACAACTCGGGGTCAACACCCAGTGGATCGGGTCGCCATCCCTCGTGAGCGTGACCGCCATGAACCTGGCAGGTCCGGCACTGCACGGCATCTACAGCGTCGCCGACTTCACGCCTGACGCGAGCACCGAGTCGAAGCTCTACACCAAACGCTATCGCGACACCTACAAGATCGAGCCGGATGTCTTTTCCAGCTGGGCCTACGATGCGATGAAGGTACTGGCGCTCGCCATCGGCAGTGCCAAAGCCACCACGCCTGACGCCATCCGCAAGGGCATCGTCGGCATCAAGGGCTACAAGGGTGTCGAGGGCGAATACACCTTCGACGACAACGGCGACGGTCTGCGCGGCTACAACGTGGTCAAGAACGACGCCGGCAAGATCACCTTCATCAAGCACATCAACTTCAAGGAATAGCCGGGCAATCATTCGCGCCATATCCGTCGCCTTCGCGCGGCGGGAGGTGCGGCGGTATCCGGATCACTCGCGGGTCGGCACTCTTGCAAGTCCTGTTCGACAATCTCCAGGTTCTGTTCCAGGGGCTGGCGCTCGGCAGCATCTATGCGCTGGTCGCGCTGGGCTTCGTGCTCATCATCCGCGCGACCAACGTCGTCAACTTCGCGCAGGGCGATTTCGCCATGCTCGGCGCCTACTCGATGGTGCTGTTCTTCACCGGGCTGGGCTGGCCCTATTGGGTGTCCTTCATCGGCGCGCTCGCCGCCATGGCGGTGTTCGGGGTGATCTTCAATTACGGCGTCTACTACCCCTTGCGCCATCGCTCGTTCCTGCCGGTCGTGATCAGCACGCTCGGCGCATCGATCTTCCTGCAGAACACGGTGCTGGCGGTGTTCGGCCCGCAACCCCGGCCTCTCGAGAAAGTGCTGGCTGCCGACGGCGTAAACATCGGCGGCGTTTTTCTCGACAGCCAGTACCTGGTGATTCTCGCCGTCACGCTGGCGCTGGTGCTGTTCACGTATCTGTTCTTCGAGCACACCCTGCTGGGCAAGAAGTTGCAGGCAACTTCTCAGGACAAGGACATGGCACGCCTGCTCGGCATCCCGGTGGCGCTGATGATCTCGATCACGTTCATCTACAGCGCGGTGCTCGGCGGCATCGCCGGGGTCCTGGTCGGTCCGATCCTGTTCGTGTCGATCGGCATGGGCTCGATCATCGCGCTCAAGGCTTTCGCGGCCACCATCATCGGCGGCTTCGGTGACGTAACCGGCGCCATCGTCGGCGGATTGCTGCTCGGGGTGATCGAAAGCATGGCGGCGTATCACATCTCGGTGCCCTACAAGGACGCCTACGCGTTTCTTGCCCTGTTCATCTTCCTGCTGTTCCGGCCGTCGGGCATTTTCGGCGAGAAGGTCTCGGAAAAAGCGTGAGTTTCGGCATGATGCCTTTCCGCCTGCCGCACGTCGGCACGGGCGCCGTTCTCCCGGATATGGCAGCGCCGCGGCCAGCCGGCTCGTTTCTACCGCCGCGGCCGAGCCGCAATTCGCAAGCCGGTCGGATCTCGATACCGGCCTTGGTGGTGCTCCTGGCCATCGCCATCGCGATCCCGCTGATCCCGTACCAGATGACGGTCAGCAACTACGTCGTACTGATGTTCATGCAGGCGGTGACCTATGCCATCGCGGTGCTCGGCATGGTGGTGGTGCTCGGCTACACCGGTCAGATCAACCTGGCGCAGGCGGCGTTCTTCGGCATCGGCGCCTATGGGGTGGCGCTGGGCATGTTGTCCGGAGGCCTGAACTTCTGGATTTCCCTGGCGCTGGGCGTTGCGGGGGCGACCGCGGCGGGGCTGGCTCTCGGGCTGACCACCATCCGCCTCGGCGGCCACTACCTGGCGATGATCACCATCAGTTTCCAGCAGATCTTCGACCTGGTCCTGGTGAACTGGGTCGACCTGACGCACGGTCCGGACGGCATCGCCGGTATCACGCGGCCCTCGCTGTTCGGTATTTCGCTGGCTGACGACAAGGCCTATCTGCTGTTCTGCTCGGTGGTCCTGTACGTGCTGGTCTTCGCGGTATGGAAGCTACCCGACACCCGCCTTGGCCGCGCCATGCGTGCCGTGCGCGAGAACCAGCTGGCGGCCGAGGTGGTGGGTGTCCAAACCTTGCGCACCAAGGTCACGGCCTTCTCACTCTCGGCGCTACTGGGCGCCATCGGCGGCGGACTGTACGCCGGCGGATTCGCCTACATCAGTCCCGACAACTTCAACTTCGCACGCTCGATCGAGTTCCTGACCGCAACGCTGCTGGGCGGCGCCCAATCGCCGTTCGGCGGTGTGATCGGCACCGTGCTGATCGTTCAGCTGCCGGAATGGCTCAAGCTCCTGCCGGAGTCGCTGCGGTTCATCAAGGACGTGTACCTTGCCGTCTACGGGCTCGGCGTCATTCTGATCATCATTTTCCTGTCGGAAGGCATCTGGGGGCTGGTGAAGACGATCCGCACCCGCTTGTTCGCCGAACAGGCCACCACCGATACGACCGGCATCCCCGCGCTGACACTTGCATCGGCAGGCAGTCACGACGGACCGCTGCTGCGCGTGGACAACCTGCAGAAGCACTTCGGCGGACTCAAGGCGGTCGACGGTATCGGGATCGATGTTGAGCGTGGCACCGTGCACGCGCTGATCGGCCCCAATGGTTCCGGCAAGACAACATCGCTCAATGTGATGAGCGGCATCTACGAACCCACCGGCGGCAAGGTGATCTTCGAGGGCGAGGATGTCTCACGATTGCGACCGCATCAGCGGGCCAGCCGCGGCATCGGGCGCACCTTCCAGAACATCCGCTTGTTCGCGGCATTGTCGGCACTGGAAAACGTGATGATCGGGGCCCAGCGATCGCACAACCCGATCGCCCCTGGCGAGGGGGCGCTGCGTGAGCGCGCGATGTCGGCTCTTCAGTTCGTCGGCCTGGCCGATCGCGCCCACGTGATCGTGCGCAACCTGCCGTATGGCCATCAACGACTGGTCGAAATCGCCCGTGTCCTGGCCGGCAATCCCAAACTGCTGCTGCTCGACGAACCCGCGGCCGGCCTCAACCAGACCGAGAAAATGGCGTTCGTCGAACTGCTGAAACGGTTGCGCGGACACGGCCTCACCATCTTCCTCATCGATCACGACATGGGGCTGGTCGAGAAGATCTCCGACCGCATCACGGTGCTGAACTTCGGTCGCAAGATCGCCGAAGGCACGCCCGCCGAAGTGCTGCGCAACCCCGACGTGATCGCCGCCTATCTGGGCACGGCCGGCAAGGTGAACTGATGGCACTGCTCGAACTCAAGGGTGTGGCCAGCTACTACGGCAACGTGCAGGCGCTGAAGAGCCTGAGCCTGCATGTGAACCAGGGCGAGCTGGTGACCTTGCTCGGGGCCAACGGTGCCGGCAAGAGCACCACGCTCAAGACGATATCAGGCCTGGTGCAGCCGGCGCAGGGCGAAGTGTGGTTCGAAGGCCGGCCGATTCATCGCTTGGGCCCCGAAGCCATCGCGAAGCTGGGCATCAGCCACGTGCCGGAGGGACGCCGCATCTTTCCCGGGCTGACCGTACGCGAGAACATCATGCTCGGCACCTCGACCCGAGGCCGGCTGCCACGCTCGCAGATGGCCGACGAGGTGGAACAGATGTTCGCCATCTTTCCCGAGATCAAGAAATTCGAGAATGCGCTGGGCTGGACACTATCCGGCGGACAGCAGCAGATGCTCGCGGTGGCGCGCGGCCTGATGGCCAGACCGAAGCTGCTGCTGCTCGACGAACCTTCGCTCGGGCTGGCGCCGCTTATCGTGCAGAACCTGTTCGGCACCATCCGCGAGATCCGTGCGCTCGGCACCACGATCCTGCTGGTGGAGCAGAACGCCAACATGGCGCTGTCGGTGGCCGATCGCGGCTATGTGCTCGAGACTGGCAGCCTCACCGTCGAGGGCACGCCGCAGGACCTGCTCGACAACGAAGAGGTTCGCGCCGCCTATCTCGGCGGCCACCACGGCTGAGCACGATGATGCGCGGTTGTGCCCCGAGGTCGTACCCGGTGATCGTCGCCTGAAGGGCCGTCGGGCCGCCTGCCGCGAGACAATCGAATGATGAATCTGACCGCTTCACAGATCGCGAGCTTCGAGCAGGATGGCTATCTCACCGTCCCGGCGCTGTTCTCGCGCGCGGAGATCGAGCGGCTGCGCGGCGGCCTCGACGAGATCAAGGTCATGGCCGACCGGCCGGAGATCGTCCGCGAGCGCACCAACGACTCGGTGCGACTGGTCTACGGCGCCGATCGCTTTCACGACATCTGGCGCCGCCTGTCACGCCATCCACGCTGGATCGGGCCCGCCCGCCAGTTGCTCGGCAGCGACATCTACCTCCATCAATTGCGCATCAACCCCAAGGCCGCCTTCGATGGCCAGGGCTGGTGGTGGCACCAGGACTACGCAACCTGGCGCTTCGAGGACGGCATGCTGACCCCCCGCGCGTTGATGATCGGGGTGTTCCTGAACGACATGACCGCGGCCAACGGCCCGCTGATGGTGATTCCCGGTTCGCAGAAACTCGGGCATATCGACGACACCGCGCGTGACCACGACAAGACCGGCTACACGGTGATGGATCTGCCGCGCCCGCTGATCGAGAAGCTGACCCGGGACGGCGGCGTCGATGCGGTGACCGGCCCCGCGGGCACGGTGCTGTTCATGCATTGCAACCTGGTGCATGGATCGGTCGGCAACATCACGCCATTCGAGCGCACCATCGCCTATCTCAACGTGGCCTCGTGCGACAACCCGACCACCCGACTGGAACGGGCCGAATGGTTCTGCAACCGCGATCACTCACCGCTGCAGACGATTGGCGACGACGCCCTGCTCTGACAATCTCGCAAGCCCGGGGAACGCGGGATTTCAAATCCGGCAGCCCGGGCACCGAAGGGCCCGTAGTCAACTGGTCACAGCTTCAGATTCTTCAGCGCCGCGAAACCCTGCTCCAGCATGCCACCGGTTTCGATCTGGCCGTTCGGCGTGAACTTGTCGACCAGCCCAGGCAAGACTGTCGGCTGCCTGACTCTGATCCAGCCCCGGTTGCGAGGCGATCTGCGCCAACTGGCCACCGCTGATAACCTTCGCGATGTCGGCGCCGGAAACCGGCAGGTTCGACCCGGTGCCGATCCACGACTGCACGTGCTGGGCAAGCCCCGCCTGGCTGAACTGGTCCATCAACCCCTGCAACCCACCCGGATGGTTCTGCACCAACTGCATCACGACCTGCATCAGGTTGCCCTGGCCGCCGTCCTGGCCACCAAGCGCATTGGTAATCTGATCGAATAGTCCCATCATGATCTCCACTTGAATACAGGGCGCGGTTGCGTCCGCGCGGCCTGGAGATGATGGCATGAACCGAGCGAGGGGAAATGCTTCGAGGCTTGATGCAGACTCTGAACAGCGAAGAAATCCGTCCTGAGCGACGCCGCGTTCTTCAATCAAGACAGCGGCCAGACAGTTGTTGTCGGTTTATCGACCGGGAACACTACCAGGCATCCGAACACCCCCCGCCACCGATTGCGCTCGCGCTTGCCCTCTATTCAGCGCTATATGCGCGAAGCGGGGTCGAAAAGCACTTCGATACCGAAATCTCCATCGATGGTCAACGTACCAAGCCTCCGACGCACAGTGTAGATTGCTTCAAGAATCGGGTTGCACTGGAAATCGAATGGAACAACAAAGACCCTTTCTACGACCGGGATCTAAACAATTTTTGGTTGCTGTTCGATCTTCGGGTAGCCAGCGTTGGCGTCATCATCACCCGATGCGATGACTTGCAGGACATCTTCAAGGAATTGGGCAGGGGAAACAGTTTCGGTGCTTCGACCACTCACATGCGCAAATTGCTGCCACGCATCGCCGGAGGCGGCGGTGGCGGGTGTCCGCTGCTGGTCTTTGGAATCACGAAATCGCTATACGTTTCCGAGGGCCAAAACCGGTAATACGGGTGGTATTCACCATCCATCACCCAAAGCTCAATCGGGCGTCAACGACAGCTCGTTCTGACCGAGTTCGGCACGAGAATGATTGCTGTACGTAGGCCATGACGGAAAATAATCGTCCGCCTGATTGCCCCAAACATCCCACCCAGCCCGCCTTCCGCGTGCGAACAACTCGAGGCGGGGACCGGGACTGCAAGCCTCGATGACATCGTAGGCCTCGTCGGGCTTTCGGGAATGCTCCCGCTTCATGCTCTTGATGATGTTGACCTGGCGGCGTCCGGGCGCCAGCGTCCTCGCGTCCTTGCCGCGAACGCCGAACAGCAGAATCTCGGTCACGTTGCGAAAGTAGAAGCCGACGCCACGACCGTCCGGCCCGCCATCTTTTCTGATCTTGTGCCACACGATGTTGCTCTTGTACTGGAACCCCCAGCACCGCATCACCTCTAGGCCTTCCGGCAGTAAGGCGTTGGGGACCCAAAGGTAAAGGTGCGCGGTATCCAGACAAAGCTGCGTAAGCGGTAACGCCTTGATGTCCGCGTGTGACAGCGTCGAGTAACGGGCAAGGCGCCGGTGCTCCGGCGCCATCTTCCCGGTCCGGTTCTGAAACTGCCAGGGTGGATCGGCAAGCACGGTGGCATAGCGTTTTCCGCTGGCGGTGGCCAGCAAGTCTTCATACCAAACGCGCGTATCGGACATGAACCCGCATTCCCAGGTGAAGTCGAAGACTTGACGAAACCACGCCGAAAACTATTGATGCTGGCTTTTGATACCGCCGTTCGCCAACCAGATCAAGGGACGAAAGGCGTGCGATCCCTATTCACCCCCAGAACCCGCAGCGCCGCGCAAGCAGCGCCGAAACCGTTGTCGATATTGGTGACCAGCAGGCCCGCGGCACAGCTCGCCAGCATCGCGTGCAGTGCCGTCGTTCCGCCGGCGGCAACGCCATAGCCGACCGAGGTCGGCACCCCGATCACCACACCCGATACGAGCCCGCCAACCACCGTGGGCAGGGCGGCGTCCATCCCTGCCACCACGATGGTCACCGGCATGTGCCGGATTTCCTCGATGCGTTCCAGCAGGCGCCAGATGCCGGCAACGCCGACATCGGTCACCTCCAGCGCCGGTTCACCGTACCAGGCCAGCGTGCGCGAGACCTCGCGCACAACGTTGATATCGGAGGTGCCGGCGGCAACGATGGCGGTTCGCGTAATCGCTCGTGAGGGTTCGGGCAAACCGAAGTAGCCGGTGCGCGACAGGTCGTCGTAGTCGAGCCGCTCGCGATGCACCGGTGTCAGTCGCGCCAGTTGCTCGGGCGCGAGTCTGGTCAGGAGGAACCGCGCGTTGCGCTCGGCCGCGGCATCGAGGATGGCGTCGAGATGCGCCACCGATTTGCCGCTGCACAGGATCGCCTCTTCGAGCCCCATGCGGGCGCGCCGATCGAAGTCGAGCTTGACGTCGCCGTGGATGCTCACGCGATTGCGGCCTTGAGTTCTCGCACCAGGAAGGCACTGCCGACGCGGTAGGGGGCGAAACCCACGTCGACGTCGAAACCGTTGCCCTGGAACAGGCGTGCAACCCCAGCTGCGGTATCGTCCCGCCGGCGCGAGTCGAGCGCATCGAACGTGGCGCGATCGAGTTCGATCACGACACCCGACGCGCGTACCCGGCACCGCACCGTTGCCGGCATGAGCGTCGCCGCCACGAGCTTCTCCGCCGCGTGCACCGCGGTCAGCATCGCCGGATCGATGCCGATGCCGGTTTCGATGCGGCTCGACAGGCATGGTGCGGATGGGAGGTCGGAGATGTCGCCCAGCCCGAGGTCACGCGCCAGCATTCGAACGCCGGCCTTGGCGATGCCGGCCTCAACGAATGGATGTCTCACGCCGTGCTGGCGAGCGGCGTCGAGTCCGGGTCGATACTCGCCAAGATCATCGAGATTGGTGCCGGAAACGACCTGGGCGGCAGTGGCCGGGACAATGGCGCCATACAGGCTCGTCTTGCAGAAGAAGCAGCGATTCACCGGATTGGCCCGGTACTCGGCTTGCAGGAACTCGCCGGCATCGATGACCTGAAGCGCCCAGCCTTCGCGATCGGCGAGCATCTGCGTGCGCACGGTGGCCTCGGAGGGGACTGCTGCGGAAGTGGCGTGAAACATGGTTGCCCGCACCGACCCGAGCCGATGCGTGAAGGTGGCCAGTGTCAGGCTGTCGACACCGCCGCTCACGGCGATCGCGACATCGGGCATCGACTGCAGAACCGCCCCCAGCCGGGACGCAGGGGTATCCATGCGGTGCTCAGGCATCATCTTCGAGGCTGGCATCTTCGGCCGCACGCCGCATGGCGGCACGAGTGCGGTGGCCGGCCGCATGCGCGGTGTCATCGCTTTCGGCCTTGGCCGTGACGCTGCCCGGGCGCTGCACCACCTTGACCCGGACGGCGCGGTTGTCCACCTGGACCACCTTCATGTCGCGCGGCAATACCCGTCGCTTCGAGATGTCGTAGCGCAAGCCGATGGTCGCGGTTTCGAGGAAGCAGGCATCGAACACCAGTTCGAGCTCGCGCGGATCGGCCAATACCTGGATGTGGGCGCCGATCCGCCCCTTCTTGCCGAACGCCGGCATCTGCAGCACATCGAAGATCGACGGATGGGCACGAAGGCGATCGAGGCCGATGGCGAGATCCTCGGCGGTCTGGTCGTCGACCTCGAACCCGATCACCGCCACCTCATCGGCCTGGTCATCGATCTCACCACCCACCGGCTCGAACGCAAGCACTCGCAAGGTATTGCTCAGGCCGATGAAACGGCGGGTACCGAAACCGTACCCGGCGCCCACCAGCTTGCGGGGGGCACGGTCGCGCTGCTGCGAGCAGTTCAGGTGACGGATGATCGCCGCGCCCGTCGGCGTGATGCGCTCGCCAGGGATGCCGTCATCGGCCATGGCGAGGCCTCGCAACAGCAGCGCCGTGGCCGGCGTCGGCACTGGCAGGCGACCGTGCGCCGTCTGCACGAAACCCGATCCCATCGGGAGCGTGCCGATGCTCCACGATCGCGCGCCCAGCGCATCGATCAGGAACGCCGCACCGACGATATCGGCAATGGAATCCCAGGCGCCGACCTCGTGAAACGACACGGCATCGGGTTCGACGCCGTGCACCTGCCCCTCGACTTCGGCGAGCAGCGTGAAAATGCCGATGGCGTGACGCGCGACGCCTGGCGAGATCCTGGCAGCGAGCAATTGTCGCCGGATATCGGCGAAGTCGCGGTGTTCGTGCCCGCCGGATCGAAGCTCACTTTCCTCGACGACGAAACGGCTGCCGGTGAGGGCGTGGTCCTGGTGCGCCTCGAGCCGGCACACGATGCCGGTGGGCAGGCCCGCAGCGCGGATGGCGTCGAGCATGCCCTCCCGCAGGTGCGGGAAGGCATCCACGACCGCGGCGATGAACATGTCGCCCGCGACGCCGCCGACAGCGTCGAGATGGATGTGCATCACCGCGGGTTCTACCTAGGCCGAGGCGTGCTCGTGCTGGCGGGCGAGCATCGGGTACAGCGTGCCCTTGGCGTCGAACTTCATTGCCTCGAGCTCACCCACGATTTCGAACATCGCCGGGTTGGCGCGAACAAACGGCAGCATCGGCTCCGACACATGGATGTCGAGCACT
Source organism: Betaproteobacteria bacterium (assembly GCA_031393885.1). Lineage (GTDB taxonomy): Bacteria > Pseudomonadota > Gammaproteobacteria > Burkholderiales. Next base: position 17,278 of record JANMWG010000204.1, read on the forward strand.
TCGAGAGTGTTGGCGATGCGGACGATCTTGGTGTCCTGCGGCTTGACCCGGACCACGGTCTTGACCGCGAGCTGGATCGCTTCCTGGTCGGTGTTCATGATGATCGGGATCGCGGCGCCATCGAGATACGTCGAGGTGATCACGTTGGCATAGGTCTTGGCGATGTCGAGGTCCTGGTACAGCCGCATGGTGATGACATCGGCGGACCCGAGTCCGGTGGCGTTGCCGTGCGTCTCCGGCGTCAGGCCCAGCACCGCGATCTTCTTCACGAACGGCTTCATGTCCCACGCCGTGTGGCGGCAGTTGCGCCCGGTGATGTTGGGGTCCATGCCGGCGCCGGAGATGTTCTTGCCGATCTTCTCGATCACCAGCACGTCGATCTCGTCGAATTGCAGGCGGGCCATGCTGTCTTTCGCGATCTGCTGCAATGCCGGCTCGCGATCGAAGATGCGATCGCCCGGAACGGCTTCGATCAGCATGGTCTCGTCGGCCGCGTTCTCGACCATGGCAACGCCGAACAGAAACGACTTCTTCGCCATGATGAGGCGCGCCGCCTCGGGCAGCAGGGTGCCGAACCGGTCCATGCCGTCGGTGTGCAAGGTCGTGGCACCGATGATCTTGCCGGCGCCGATGGTCAGCATCTTGACGATGCCGGACTCGATCGGCGCGCGGAAGTTGGTGTGCGGCTTGACCCGGCATACCAGCACCACGCCATCGGCCGCGGCAGCGAGCTTGTCCATGTAGACCGGCATGCCGCTGTCGAGCCGACCGAGTTCGACCACCTCCATCTGCGAATGGATCGGACAGCCGACGAACTCTTCGGTGATGCCATAGCCTTCGAGCACTTCGCGCTGGCCTGCGGGGGTCGCGCCGCCGTGGCTGCCCATCGCCGGAAAGATGAAGGGCCTGGCACCGAGCGCCTTGAGCTCCGCCACCACCTGCTTCGCGCACTCGGCGATGTTGGCGACGCCGCGGCTGCCACACCCGACCGCGATGCTCATGCCGGGCTTGACCGTGGCCCGCACTTCAGGTCGTAGGAACTGTTCGACAACGGCCTTGCCGACATTGGCGATCCGCGGTGTCGCGAAGCGCTGGCGCACATGCACCATGCGCGGCATCGGCACGTCCAGACCACCGGCGATATTGGTTACGATCTTGTCACCAATCATGTTCGTCTCCTCCGTAGCGGCATCCGAGTGCCGGATTCTGCCACCCTCAGGCGAGCGGCGCCATGTCGCGGTACAACGCCAGATAGCTGGCCGCCGCCGCATCCCAGCTAAAATCACTATCCATCCCGCGGCGCTGCATCTGACGCCAGACGCGCCGGTTGTGGAAAACCGCGACCGCACGACGGATCGCGCCATAGAAGGCCTCCGCGGCCGGTTCGTGGAACAGGAAGCCCGACGCCGTGCCCGACGCCACGGCAGCCGGCGAGTGATCGGTGATGGTGTCGACCAGCCCACCGGTCGCATGGGCGATCACCGGCGTGCCGTAGCGCATGCTGTACATCTGGTTCAGCCCCGAAGGTTCATAGCGGGACGGCATGAGAAACGCATCGGCACCCGCCTCGATCAGGTGCGACAGCGATTCATCGAATCCGACCTGTACGCCGACACGACCGGGATGCCGCAAGGCGAGATCGCGAAACGCGTTCTCCAGTTGCGGATCGCCGGCGCCGAGCAACGCCAACTGGGCCGGCAGCTCGAGCACACGCTCGGCGATCGCGAGCAGGAGGTCCTGGCCCTTCTGATAGGTGAAGCGGCTGACCATGCCCAGCAGCGGGGTGGATACCGAGGGCTCGAGACCGAAGCGCTCCTGCAAGGCGCGCTTGTTGTCGTTTTTGCGCGCCAGGGTCGCCGCCTTGTAGCGGCGCGGGATCATCTCGTCGGTGGCGGGATTCCAGATCCCGGTGTCGATGCCGTTGAGGATCCCGGTGAGCTGTTTCGACCGCCACGACAGCAGCCCCTGCAGACCGAAACCGAGCGGTTCGCGCTGGATCTCGCGGGCATAGGTGGGGCTGACCGTCGACAGGCGATCGGCATAGTGCAGACCCGCTTTCAGGAATGACACCTTGCCGTAGAACTCGACGCCGTCGACCCGGAACGCGGCCCAAGGCAGCCCGACCCGCGTCAGCGATCCGGGCAGGAAGATGCCCTGGTAGGCAAGATTGTGGATCGTGAGCAGCACCGGCGCGTGTGCGCCGGGCTGATGCGCGAGATAGGCCGGCGCGAGACCGGTCTGCCAGTCGTTGCAGTGGAGCACATCCGGCCGCCAGTCGAGCGGCGATTCGACGTGCGCAAGGGCAGCGGCAATCCGGGACAGCAGCCCGAACCGGACATCGTTGTCCGGCCAATCGTCGCCGCCGGGCTGGTGATAGGGGCCGCCGGCCCGGGCATAGAGCTCGGGACAATCGATCACCAGCAGCGGGGTACCGGAGGGCATCGCCGCGGACAGCAATCGTGCCCGCGGAAACGGCGATAACCCGAACTCGGCGACGGTCTGGGCGCGGCCCTCGATCCATTCGATCACCGGACCATAACCGGGCATGAGCAGGCGCAGGTCGACGCCCGCGGCACCCAGGGCCGTAGGCAAGGCACCGCTCACGTCTGCCAGGCCACCGGTCTTGACCAGGGGCACCGCCTCGGAGGTTGCAAACAGCACCTTCATGCGGGTTCGACGATGACGGCCGCCAGCGGCGGCAGTGTCATGACCAACGAGTACGCCAGCCCCATCCACGGCCGGGCCGCCGCGTCCAGGCCCTCGCCGTTGCCGAGATCGCTGCCGCCGTAGTGGCGCGAATCGCTGTTGAAAGCCTCGCGATAGGTTCCGCCTTGCGGTACGCCGATGCGGTAGCCGGTACGCGGAACGGGCGTGAAATTGAGCACCACGATCACGAATCGGCCGTCGCGCGCGCGTCGCAGATAGCTCACCACCGACTGATCGGCATCGTGGCAGTCGATCCAGTCGAAACCGCTGCCCTCGAAGTCGAGATCGTGCAGCGCAGGCGTGTTCCGGTACAGGTGATTGAGGTCGCGTGCGCAACGCTGGATACCGCCGTGGGCGTCGCGCTCCAGCAGGAACCAGTCGAGTTCGGCGCCGACACGCCATTCGCGCCACTGACCGAACTCACCCCCCATGAACATCAGCTTGCGGCCTGGTGCCGTGGCGTGTTGCGACAGCAGCAGGCGCAGGTTGGCGAACTTCTGCCAGGCATCCCCGGGCATCTTGTCGAGCAGCGAGCGCTTGCCGTGGACCACCTCGTCGTGCGACAGCGGCAACAGGAAGTTCTCGCTGTAGGCGTACAACTGACCGAAGGTGAGCTTGTTGTGATGGAAGCGGCGGAATACCGGATCGTGCTGGAGATAGGCGAGCGTGTCGTTCATCCAGCCCATGTTCCACTTCATCGAGAAACCCAGGCCGCCGACATAGGTCGGACGCGATACCATCGGCCAGGCGGTGGACTCTTCGGCGAATGTCAGCGCGCCCGGAAAATCGCGATGCACCATGGTGTTCAGCTCGCGCAGGAACTCGATCGCGTCGAGATTCTCGCGGCCACCGAAGCGATTCGGGAGCCATTCACCCGCAGCGCGGGAATAGTCGAGGTAGAGCATCGAGGCAACGGCATCGACCCGCAGCCCATCGATGTGGAACTCGGACAGCCAGTACGCCGCCGACGACAGCAGGAAACTCTTCACCTCGCTGCGACCGTAGTTGAAGATGTGCGTGCCCCAGTCCTTGTGCACACCGAGCCGCGGGTCTTCGTGTTCATACAGCGCCGTGCCGTCGTAGCGCGCGAGCGCCCAGGCATCCTGCGGAAAATGTCCCGGTACCCAGTCGAGGATCACACCGATGCCGGCGCCATGGCAGGCGTCGACGAGGGCGCGCAAGTCGTCCGGTGCGCCGAAGCGGCTGGTCGGCGCGAAGTAGCCGGTCGCCTGGTATCCCCATGACTCGTCGAGCGGATGCTCGGACAACGGCATGAGTTCGACGTGGGTGTAGCCCATCTCGACCAGGTACGGCACCAGGGCATCGGCCAGCTCCCGGTAGCTGTAGGTGCGCCCGTCGGGATGACGACGCCATGAACCCGCATGGACCTCGTAGGCGTTGAGCGGGGCATGCAACCAGTCGTGTCCGGCACGGGCGCCGAGCCAGGCGGCGTCACCCCATCGGTGCGCCGATGGCGCCGCGACCCGGGCGGCGGTACTGGGTCGCAACTCGAACTGCTGCGCATAGGGGTCGGCCTTGACCAGCACGGCACCGGCGCGATTGCGGATCTCGAACTTGTAGAGCGCGCCGTCGGCAAGGCCTGGCACGAACAGTTCCCACACGCCGCTGCCGCCGTGAGCATGCATCGGATGGCAGCGACCATCCCAGCGATTGAAATCGCCGACGACGCTGACGCGTTCGGCATTCGGGGCCCAGCAGGCGAAACGCACGCCGTCGCAGCCCGCGCGCGTCTTCGGCTGGGCACCGAGCATGCGCCACGCCTGCAACTGGCGCCCTTCGTTGAACAGGTACAGGTCGTCCGCCGAAATCTCGGGTTCGAAGGCATACGGACTGCGCAACTCGACGGCGGGGCTTTCGCCGTATTCCACCCGCAAGGTCAGCGGCGCCGGCGGTCGAACCGGACCGCGCCATTCGAACAAGCCGTTCGCCACCCGGATCATCGGCTCGACGGCCGACGCCGTCCGCAGCACCACGCGGGTGGCATGCGGATCGAAATGGCGGGCGACGAAGCCAGCGGTCTCGGCATGCACGCCGAGCAGGGCATGCGGTTCATGCAGGCGGGCGTCGAGCAAGGCGTCGACTCGGGAATCGGTCACGGAAATCGAGGTCGCCGCAGCGGGGCCTCGCCATCGGTCTGTGGGGCGCTATTATAGGAACCAGCGGACGCATCCGCGCCGCTCAATCGAGTCAGGACCCAAGGGACCCGCGCCGGCGATGAAACTCCCACCCCCAGACTGCGCTGCGCTCCGCCTCCCCCCTCCAGGGGGCCAGTGCGCTTGCGGAGTGAGGCCGGACACGGACAGTTCCTGCGGACTGTTCGTGCCTGCCGAACGCCAGCGGACTCTGGCCGCTGGCCGGCCCGGCGCGCACTGACATGGCCACCGCACCTGCGACTCGCGTTGTTTCAAGGCTCACCAAGGGCACCTATGCGCTGGTGCTGGCCGGCGGCAAGGGCAGCCGGCTCAAGAACCTGACCGACTGGCGCGCCAAACCCGCCGTGCCGTTCGGTGGCAAGTTCCGCATCGTCGATTTCGTCCTCTCCAACTGCGTCAATTCCGACGTGCGACGCATCGGTATTGCGACGCAGTACAAGGCTCACAGCCTGATCCGTCACATCCAGCGGGGCTGGAGCTTCCTCGACGGACGCTTCGAGGAATTCATCGATGTGCTGCCGGCGTCACAACGACTGGACGAAGGCTGGTACGCCGGCACCGCCGACGCCGTTTACCAGAATCTCGACATCCTGCGCGCCAACAACCCGACCCACGTGCTGATCCTGGGCGGCGATCACATCTACAAGATGGACTACGGACGCCTGATCGCCGATCACGTGGCCCGGGACGCCGACCTGACCGTCGCCTGCCTCGAGGTGCCGGTCGCCGATGCCACCGCCTTCGGCGTCATGGGGGTCGACGACCAGTGGCGCGTGAACCGGTTCGACGAGAAGCCGGAACATCCGGCGCAGATCCCGGGCAAGCCTGGGCTGGCGCTGGCGAGCATGGGCATCTATGTGTTCAACGCCGGTTTCCTCTACGAGCAACTCGAACGCGACACGCTCACGCCCAGTTCCAGCCATGATTTCGGCAAGGACGTGATTCCGTACCTGGTCCCTCGCTACCGGGTGTTCGCCCATCGTTTCGCCGACAGTTGCGTCGGCGGATCACCCGGCGACGAGCCGTACTGGCGCGATGTCGGAACGGTCGACGCCTACTGGGAGGCGAACCTCGACCTGGCCACCATCGAGCCCGACCTCAACATGTACGACGAAGACTGGCCGATCTGGACCCACCAGCAGCAGTTGCCGCCGGCCAAGTTCGTGTTCGACGACGAGAACCGGCGCGGCTTCGCCGTTGATTCCCTGGTGTCCGGCGGCTGCATCATCAGCGGCGGACGGGTCGCGCGGTCGGTACTGTTCTCGAACGTGCGTGTGAACAGCTTCGCCAACGTCGAGGACTCGGTGCTGCTGCCATCGGTCTGCGTCGAGCGCTCCGTGCGCCTGCGGCGCTGCGTGGTCGACAAGAGCTGCAAGCTGCCGGAGGGCCTCACGGTCGGCTACGATCCGGTCGAGGATCGCAGGCGGTTTCATGTCACGGAACACGGCGTGACCCTCATCACCCCCGAAATGCTCGGGCAGGAGGTCTACCGCCAACGCTGATCGCCATCCCGCCCCGCGCACCACTGTCCCGCTCCACGATGACCACAGGCAAGCCGCTCCACCTCGTTCTGCTCTGGCACATGCATCAGCCGGATTTCCGCGACGCCGCGACCGGCGACTACCGGCTGCCCTGGGTATATCTGCACGCGCTCAAGGATTACGCCGACATGGCGGCGCATCTCGAACGGCATCCGACCGTACGCGCCGTCATCAACTTCGTGCCGATCCTGCTCGATCAGCTCGAGGACTACAGCGACCAGTTCGCCAGCGGTCGGCTGCGCGATCCGCTGTTGCGCGCGCTTGCCAGCGATCAGCCCGGCACCACCTCGCCCGAGGAACGGGCGCTGATTCTCGACCGCTGCTTCCGGGCGCATCACGAGAAGATGGTCGACCCGTTTCCGGCCTATCGCCGCCTGCTCGACCTGTTTCGCTTTGCGGACGAACTGGGCCGCGGCAGCCTCGATTACCTGTCGCCGCAGTACTACGCCGACCTTCTCACCTGGTATCACCTCGCGTGGACCGGCGAAACCGTTCGCCGGTCGCGTCCGGAAGTGGTGCAATTGATGTCGAAAAGCCAGGGCTTTTCCCTGGATGACCGACGCCTGCTGCTGGCGGTGATCGGCGACACCGTGCGCGAGGTATTGCCGCGCTGGCGACAACTGGCGCAACGCGGACAGATCGAGTTGTCATCCACACCGCACTACCATCCGCTGGCACCGCTGCTGCTCGATTTCGGCGCCGCACGCGAGGCGCAGCCCGAGGCACCCCTGCCGCGCGCCGCCCACTATCCGGGTGGCACGGAGCGACTCGCGGATCATCTTCATTCGGCGATCGACTCGCATCGGCGCCGGTTCGGCGCCGAACCCGCGGGCCTGTGGCCGGCCGAAGGCGCGGTATCCGACGCCTTTCTGCGCCTGCTGCCGGCGCATGGCATTCGCTGGACCGCCACCGGCGCGGCAGTGCTGGCCAACAGCCTGGCAGCATCGGCGCCCCTGCCGCCGGCGAACGAGTGGCTTTATCGCGGCTACCGCCTGTCCGGCAGCGATCTGGTCGGCTTCTTCCGCGACGATCACCTGTCCGACCTGATCGGTTTCGAGTATTCGCGATGGACCGGTGACGCTGCTGCCGCGGCCTTCGTCGGCGAGCTGGAAAAGATCGCGGCAGCGGCACCCGAATCCACCACGCCACTGGTGAGCGTCATCCTCGATGGCGAGAATGCCTGGGAGTATTACCCGTACAACGGCTTCTACTTTCTCGACGGCCTATACGCGGCACTCGAAGCGCATCCGGCGATCAAGACCATGACCTACAGCGATCACCTGGCGGCGGTCTCCCCGGCGGCGCACGAGAATCTCGGCCACGTGGTCGCCGGTAGCTGGGTCTACGGCAATCTCTCGACGTGGATCGGCGATCACGACAAGAATGCCGCCTGGGATCTGTTGTGCGAAGCCAAACGCTGCTTCGATCTGGTTATCCGCAGCGGACAACTCGACGCCACGGCGATCGAGCGGGCGACCCGCCAGTTGGCGGTCTGCGAGGGTTCCGACTGGACCTGGTGGTTCGGCGACTACAACCCGCCGGCATCGGTGATGGCCATGGACCAGGTCTACCGCGCCAACCTGTCGCACCTTTACCGCCTGCTCGAGCTGGAACCGCCATCGTCACTCGACACCCCGGTCAGCCGCGGCGGGACCGCCGGCGAATCGACTGGCGCCATGCGCCGTGCATCGTGACCGCACCCGACCCACCCGCGCTTCGCCAGCCGAAACCGCCGTAACCCGACACTGCCATGAACCGTTCCGTTTCCCTGCTGTTCGGCGTACACGCGCACCAACCCGCAGGCAACTTCATCGAGGTGGTCGATGACGCGCACGCGCGTTCGTACGGCCCTTTCATCCGAACGGTCTATCACTATCCCGAGTTCCGTTTCGCGATCCATTTCAGCGGCTGGCTGCTGGCGCTGCTGCTGGAACGCTTCCCGGACGACATGGCACTGCTCGCGGAGATGGTGGCGCGACGGCAGGCCGAAGTGTTCGGCGGCGGCGACATGGAGCCGGTGCTCGCGGCGATCCCGGCACGCGACCGGCGGCGCCAGCTCGACGCCCTGAGCGAGCGGCTGGAACAGGCATTCGGTCAACGCCCGCATGGCGCCTGGCTGACGGAACGGGTATGGGAGGCAACGGTGGTCGCGTCGCTCGCCGACGCGAAGCTCGACTACGTGACGGTGGACGACTACCACTTCCTGTGTGCCGGCCGCGAACCGGGCGAACTGACGGGCTATTTCAGCACCGAGGACGACGGCCGGCGTCTCGACCTGTTTCCGATCTCCGAGCAGCTGCGCTACCGCCTGCCCTTCGCCCCGGCCGACGAGGCGGTGCGCTACATCGAGTCACTCGCCGCCGATGGCCCCGCCACGGCCGCGATCTACTTCGACGACATCGAGAAGTTCGGTATCTGGCCCGAGACCTACGAGTGGGTCTACGGGAAGAAATGGCTCGAACAATTCATCGAGGGCGTGCTCGCCTCGCCGCTCATCCGGCCGCGCCACTTCGGCGAGTTTCATCGCGAGGAGCGCACCCGCGGCGTCGTCTATCTGCCCACCACCTCCTATGCCGAGATGGGCGAATGGACACTCAACGCGCCCCGCGCCGACATCTATGCCGAGCTGATCGAGCGCGCGAAACGCGAAGGCACTGCGGATCGCCATCGCCCGTTCATCCGTGGCGGGATCTGGCGCAACTTCATGAGCCGGTATGCCGAAGCGAACTGGATGCACAAGCGCATGCTCGGACTGTCGGCCCGCCTCGACCGACTGCCACCCGGACGGTGCAGTGCCGAACAGCGCGACCTGCTTCATCGCGCGCAGGCCAACGACGCTTACTGGCACGGCCTGTTCGGCGGCATCTATCTGCCGCACCTGCGCCGCGCCGTGTGGAACGCGATGGTCGCGCTCGAAGCGAGCCTGGTCGCGCTCGACCCGCGACCGACCTTTGCGTGCGACGACCTCGATCTCGACGGCAACGACGAGATCGTGCTCGCCAATCCCACGATCCTCGCCTTCGTGCGCGACGACGGCGAGGCGGCGCTCACCGAGTTCGATGCGATGGCGCTGGCGCACAACTTCGCCGATACCCTGCAACGGCGCCGCGAGCACTATTACCGCAACGTCGCCGCCAACGCCCAAGAACAAACGCCGACCGAGGGCATCGCCTCGGCGCACGACCGGGTGACGTTCAAGCACGACATCGTTGCCGCGGATCTGCAGGCCGACACCCGGCCTCGCGGGATGTTCGTCGACACCTGGATCGCGCCCGACGGCATCGAGCAGATGCCGAACTATCAGCGACACGGCTCGGAGCAGGCGAGCTTCGTCGGCACGGTGAGCGGCGGAGCGGTCACCAAACGCTATCGGCTCCGCGCGGACGGCATCGACGCTCTTTGGTCGTTCGACAACGTGGGCGCCGGCATCTTCCGCGTCGGCATCAATCTCGCGATGCCCAGTTGCGACGGCTTCCTCGGCCGCATCGTGCATCGGGATCAGGTGCTTGGTGGCCTCGCGGCGCCCGTGGATTTGCAGCAGGTGGCCGAAATCGTGCTGGAAGACCGGGTGCTGGGAGGCGCAGTGACGTTACGCTTCGCGCCGCCGTGCGCGCTGTCGGTGCGACCCCTGATGACGGTGTCGCAATCCGAGGCTGGTTTCGAGAAGATCATGCAGGCGGTGACCCTGACGGCGGCGGTGACGCTGCCGTCAGGCCCGGACGGCATTGCGATTTCCGTCACCGTGCAACCGTTTCCGTGATGCACCATCGCCAACCACCACAACCGGCGCATTACCGTTTGTCACATGTCGTACGCGCCGACGGTACGCGGCGCCCTGTCGAAGGTCTATGATCGAATCGCAGTAGCAATGACGCCACGCCCGACGACCGACCATGGATACGTTACCTGGAGCGTCCATTGCTTTGGTCGGAAACCGTGAATCAAACCAGGAAAGGAGCCTGGGTCCTGCCCGCCGCAACGGGCAACAGCCACTTCGGGGTCGGTGCAGCCCCGTGAACCTGACGGTGCCGCCTGGCGGCACGACAACAGGAGGTAGCATGCAGACACAGTTGCAGATCACCTTTCGCGATATGCCCCACTCGGATACGCTCGATGCCCACATCCGGGAAAAGGCAGCCAAACTCGAGGCCGTGTTCTCCCACATCATGGCGTGCCACGTGACCGTCGAACAACCACACCGTCACAAACAGCAGGGCAAACCGTTCTGCGTGCGCATCGATCTGCGCGTCCCCGGGGCGGAACTGGTGGTGAATCACCATCAACACGAAGACGCCTACGTCGCCCTGCGCGATGCCTTTTCGGCAGCCAAACGCCAACTGGAAGACCATGCCCATCGCGTCCGTGGCGATGTGAAACATCACGACGACTGGCGCCAGACACCGCCAATGGTAGAACCCGGAGGCGTTCCGGCAGAGTAAGCTGCCGCCGCTATCGCGGCGTGGACGATGCAGCGAGGGCGGCCACGAGCCGCCCTCTGCGTTTCTACGAATTCCGATCCGGTTTTTCGAGAATGCGGCAGCACCCTGGCGCTATAGTCACGCCCACCGCAAACCCGGACCGGAACCCGACATGACACAGCGCAAGACCCCCGAACAGCTACGCAGCCGGCGCTGGCTCGACACCCAGGACCTGCGCGGCTTCGGCCATCGCTCGCGCGTGCTGCAACTGGGCTATGCCCGCGAAGACTACGCGGGTAAACCCGTCATCGGCATCCTCAACACCTGGAGCGACATCAACCATTGCCACTCGCACCTGCGCGAACGCGCCCAGGAAGTCAAACGCGGCGTCTGGCAGGCGGGCGGGTTCCCGCTCGAGATACCGGCCATCTCGCTGGCCGAGGTGTTCCAGAAACCGAGCACGATGATGTACCGCAATCTGCTCGCCATGGAGACCGAAGAACTGCTGCGCTCCTATCCGATCGACGGCTGCGTGCTGATGGGTGGTTGCGACAAGACCGGTCCGGGTCTGCTGATGGGCGCCCTGAGCATGAATATCCCGTCGATCTTCGTGCCGGCCGGCGCGATGCTGCGCGGCAACTGGCAGGGGCGCACGCTCGGCTCCGGCTCGGACGCCTGGAAATACTGGGACGAACTGCGCGCCGGCAACATCACCGAACACGACTGGGCCCAGATCGAGGAGGGCATCTCGCGCTCGCCCGGTACCTGCATGACCATGGGCACCGCATCGACCATGACCAGCGTCATCGAGACGCTCGGCTTCAGCCTGCCGAACGCGTCGTCGATCCCGGCGCCGGACTCGAATCACGCACGCATGGCCTCACTTTCCGGCCGGCGTATCGTCGACATGGTCTGGGAAGATCTCAAACCGCGCGACATCCTGACGCCCGCGGCGGTGGACAACGCTATCCGCGTGCTCATGGCGCTCGGCGGTTCGACCAACGGCCTCATTCACGTGATCGCGCTGGCCGGGCGTGCCGGCATCAGCGTGGCACTCGAACGCTTCGAGGAAATCGGCAAGCACACGCCCTATCTGGTGAACATGCGGCCGTCCGGCAAGTATCTGATGGAAGACTTCTGGTACGCCGGTGGCTTGTCGGCGCTGCTCGAAGGCATGCGTGACCTGCTCGATACCGACGCCATGACCTGCACCGGCAGGACCCTGGGCGACAACGTCGCCGGCAGCCGCATTCACCAGCCGGACGTGATCCGAACGCCAGCGGATCCGATGCAGCCCGAGGGCGGCCTGATCGTACTGCGCGGCAACCTGGCCCCGGACGGTGCGGTGATCAAGTCGGCGGCGGCGGATCCGCGCCTGCTGCGCCATACCGGTCGGGCGATGGTGTTCGACGACTACAACGACATGGCGGCGCGCATCGACGACCCGGCGCTCGATGTCGATGCCGACTCGGTGCTGGTGCTGCGCAATGCGGGCCCGCTCGGCGGACCGGGCATGCCGGAATGGGGCATGCTGCCGATCCCCAAGAAACTGCTGCTGCAGGGGGTTCGCGACATGGTCCGCATCTCTGACGCCCGCATGAGCGGCACCAGTTACGGCACCTGCATCCTGCACGTCGCGCCCGAGTCGTTCGTCGGCGGGCCGCTCGCGCTGGTGCGCACCGGCGACCGGATCACGCTCGACGTCACCGCGCGGCGACTCGACCTGGAGGTGAGCGAAGCCGAGATGGCGCAGCGACGCGCCGCCTGGATCGCCCCACCGCCGAAGTTCCAGCGTGGCTACGGTGCGATCTTCTCGCGCCACGTCCGGCAGGCGAACCTGGGCTGCGACTTCGACTTCCTGGAAGGGACGGCGCCGACGCCGGAACCCGAGATCCACTGATCTGCAGCAATCGGGGCAGGGTCGTTCAGCCGGGCGTGAAAATCTGCTCCATCGCCAGACCGATCGCCAGCAGGTGATCGTCGCTGTCGTCGGGCCCGTCGATCTCCAGACCGATCGGCAACCCGGAACGGCCGAAGCCGGCAGGCACCGACAAACCCGGGATACCGGCGTTGCTGCCCGGCCCGGTGTTCTGGATCATGCGTCCCATCGCCTCGGCGGAACTGGCGGCCGGCCCCTGCGGTATCGCCACCACCGGTGCGGTGGGGAAGATCAGCGCATCGATGCGGTTGCCGGAAAAGGTGTCCGCATAGAGCTTGCGCAGCGCCGGTCGCGCCACGGCGAGCGCGTGCCGGTAGGCGGGTCGCGCATCCTGCATCCCCGCGGCGCCAAGCAATTGCACGGGAAGCACCATGGTCTCGTAGATCGCTCTCACGTCCGCGCTGGCAATCTGCGCCACGACCTGTTCGATGCTGACGCCGGTGGACCACTCGCGCAGATAGCGCACGAGATCGTCGTGAGCTTCGACCACTGCGACCGGGAAACTCACCTGCGCTTCCAGCGCCCCGAGGTCGGGCATGTCGACCTCGATGATCTCCATGCCGGCCGCGCGCAGCCGATCCAGCGCCGCCGCGGTGACCTCCGCCGTGTCGGCATCCAGGCCGGCGAAGAACCAGCGGCGGTGGACACCGAGGCGCAAGCCTTTCGGCGCACAGGCTTTCGCCACCGGCCGGCCTCCGATCACGCTGTGTAGCAAGGCGACATCGCCAACCGTGCGCGCCATGGGTCCGGGGGTATCCCGGGTGTGGGATATCGGGCAAACGCCCACCTGGCTGTAGCGATGCACGGTCGGCCGCAGCGCCGCGCCGTTGGTATAGGCGGCCGGCAGGCGCACCGAAGCGCCGGTATCGGTGCCCAGCCCCGCGGCCACGACCCCGGCGGCGATGGCCGCCGCGGTGCCGCTGGAGCTACCGCCGCAGATGCGCGCGGGATCGATCGGATTGCGCACACCGATCCGCGCGCCGTGAAAGCCCTCGTTGTAGCCACTGACACCAAAGGCCAGTTCATGCATGTTGGTCTTGCCGATGACGATTGCGCCGGCATCGACCAGCCGCTGCACCACCGGCGCATTGATGGTCGGCACGAAGTCGCGCAGCGCCGGGGTACCTGCCGTGCACGGCAGCCCGGCGACATGCATGTTGTCCTTGATGACGACCGGCACCCCGTGCAGTGCGCCCGAGCCGGGTCCGGCGTCGGCCCGTGCGGCAGCCGCGATCGCGCCATCGTGATCGAGGGTGATGAATGCGTTGAGGTCGGCGGTCTGATCGGCTCGTTGCAGCGCAGCGGCGACCAGCGCCATGCTGGAAATGTCGCCGCTGCGGAGCAGGGCTGCGGCGGCACTGGCGGTCAGGCGGTTGAGATCGCTGGTCATGGTTGCTTCGCGGGTGCGTGATGGATGTCGTCGACCCAGTGCACCGCCTCCGGCCGATCGGCGGCGGCAATGTCGAGATTGACCACGACCGGCTCCTGGCCGCTGCGACAAAGCACGCATGAGAGCGGCTCGTCGTCGGACGCGTTGATCTCCTGGTGCGGCACGAATGGTGGTACGTGGATGAAATCGCCAGGTCCGGCCTCGGCGGTGAACTCGAGCCGATCGCCCCAGCGCATCCGCGCCCGGCCGCTGACGACATAGATGACACTCTCGACCGGCCCATGATGGTGGGCGCCAGTCTTCGCCCGCGGGTGAATCACCACCGTCCCGGCCCAGAGTTTCTCGGCGCCGCAGCGGGCTTGCGTGATCGCCGCCGCGCGATTCATCCCGGCGGTCTGCGCGGTGTTGCCGTCGAGTTCACCGCTCCTGACCACCCGGACGCCGCGGTACTTCCATGGGGACTCATTCGACACGATGCTTCTCCTTGGACTCCTGCGGGTTGGCGAGCGCTCGCTCGAGGACTCGCGCGACATGAACGGCATCGGTCCCGGCGCCGTCCCGGATCTGGTGCCTGCAGCTCGTGCCGTCGGCCACGATCAGGGTATCGGCGCCCGCGCCACGAACCGCCGGCAGCAGTGCAACCTCCGCCATCGCCATCGACACGTCGTAGTGCTCGGCCTCGTAGCCGAACGCACCGGCCATGCCGCAGCAGCTCGAGGTAATGGTTTCGACGGCGAGGCCGGGAATCAGACGCAGCACGTTCTCGCTGGCCACTACGTCACCGAACGCCTTCTGATGGCAATGACCATGGAGCAGGGCGTTTGCCTGCGGCAGTGCATGCAGCGACAGATTCAAGGTCCCGGCGGCATGTTCGCGAGCGAGAAATCCTTCGAACGTAGTCGCGACGCGCGCCAGTGCGTCGGCGTCCGGACCCGGCAGCATCGCCAGGAATTCGTCGGTCAGGGTGAACAGGCAGGACGGTTCGAGACCGATCACCGGAACCCCGGCGGTCACGAACGGGTGCAATGCGACGAGCACGCGCCGGGCTTCGGCACGCGCCCGATCCACCATTCCCACACTGAGCAGGGTGCGGCCGCAGCATAGCGACCGGCCGCCGTCCACGGGCTGCGCGATCGAGACGCGATACCCGGCAGCGCTGAGCACACGAACGGCCGCGCGCAGGTTCTCCGGCTCGAAGTGACGGTTGAAGGTATCGGCAAACAAGATGACCGGTCGGCCGGCGGCTGCAGACGGGCCGACCTCGTGGTCGCGGAACCAGTCGCTGTGAAAGCGCGGCAACGACCTGCGCGCCGACAGCCCGAGCCAACGCTCGCTCAGCTTGGCGAGGGCACCGAAGCGGTCGCGCAGGTTCAGCAGGGGGGCCAGCTTCGCGGCAACCGGCGCGAGGCGTGGCAGGGAAGCCACCATCCGTTCGCGCACCCGGTAACGCCGTACCCGGTGATACTGGTGCAACCATTCGATCTTCATGCGCGCCATGTCGACACCGGTCGGGCATTCGCGCTTGCAACCCTTGCAACCGACACACAGCGCCATGGTATCGCGCATCGCATCGGAGGCGAGCGCATCCGGACCGAGCTGGTTCGACAAGGCCAGACGCAAGGTGTTGGCGCGCCCGCGTACGACATGCTGCTCGTCACGCGTCACGCGATAGGATGGGCACATGGTGTCGGCGTCGAACTTGCGGCAGTGGCCGTTGTTGTTGCACATCTCGACCGCGCTGCCGAAGCCGCCCCATTCGGACCAGTCGAGCGCGGTGTCGATCGCGGCGACGGCGTAGCCGGGCTTGAACCGGAACAGGCTGCGGTCGTCCATGCGCGTCGGGCGCACGATCTTGCCAGGGTTGAACAGGTTGTCGGGGTCGAACAGTGACTTGATCTCGCCCAGGGCAGCGGTGAGACGGGCGCCGAGGATCGGCTCGATCCACTCGGAGCGGACCAGGCCGTCGCCGTGTTCGCCGGAAAAGGCGCCCTTGTACTCCCGCACCAGCGCACAGGCCTCCTCGGCGATCGCCCGCATCTTCACGGCACCGTCGCGGCGCATGTCGAGCACCGGTCGCACATGCAAAGTGCCGACGGATGCGTGGGCATACCACGTGCCGCGCGTGCCGTGCCGGGTGAACACCTCGTCGAGGCGCCGCGTGTATTCGGCGAGGTGCTCCAGCGGCACCGCGCAATCCTCGATGAACGACACCGGTTTACCGTCGCCCTTCATCGACATCATGATGTTCAGGCCAGCCTTGCGCACTTCCCAGATCGCGCGCTGTTGCGCGCCGTCGACGACCTTCACGACCGCGTCGGCGATGCCGAAGTCCGCCATCATCTGTTCCAGGCGATCGAGGCGCTGCAGGATGTCGTCGCGCGTCTCACCCGCGAACTCCACCAGCAATATCGCATCCGGGTGACCCATGAAGAACTGGTCCACCACCGGCCGGAAGCGGTCGCTGTCGCGAGCCAGGCCGATCATGGTGCGGTCCACGAGTTCGACCGCATCCGGATCGAGCGTGACGATGTGCCGGGTCAGTTCCATGGCCCGATAGAACGTGGGGAAGTGGACGACGCCAAGCACCTTGTGCGTCGGCACGGGTGCCAGCTTCAACAGCAGCCGCCGCGACCAGGCGAGCGTTCCTTCCGAACCGACCAGCAGGTGCGCCAGATTGTGCTCACGGTGTGGCTGGACCATGTCGAGGTTGTAGCCCTGTACCCGCCGCAGTACCCGTGGCCAGCGGGCCTCGATTTCGGCCGCCTCGCGACCCGCGATAGCGTGGATGCGTTGCACCAGGGCGCGATAGCCAGCCGACGCACTGGCCACGTCGCCCACCGGACCGAAGCGATAGGCCGCGCCATCGGCCAACCAGGCATCGATGGCCTCGACGTTGTGCACCATGTTGCCGTAGCGTATCGAACGCGGACCGCAGGAATTGTTGCCGGCCATGCCACCGAGCGTTGCCTGCGCCGAGGTCGATACATCGACGGGAAACCACAACCCGTGAGGTCGGAGCAGGGCGTTGAGGTGGTCCAGCACCAGCCCCGGTTCGACCAGGGCCAGCCGCGCCTGCGCGTCGATCTCGACCACACCGCGGAGATGCTTGGACGTATCGATCACCAGCGCGGCGCCGACGGTCTGGCCGCACTGCGAGGTGCCGCCGCCGCGGGGCAGAACCGGAATCCCGGACTCGCGAGCGACCTGCAACGTCACCTGCACATCGTGTTCGGTCTTCGGCACCACCACGCCGATCGGATCGATCTGGTAGATCGAGGCGTCGGTCGCATAGCGGCCCCGGCTGGCCGCGTCGAACAGGACTTCGCCTTCGATCTCGCGCCGCAATCGCTGCGCGATGGACGCGGCGTCCGCGGTCGCGCGGACCACTGCTCGCAATGGGGCATTCATCCTGAATTGGCGGGTTGGTTCAGCATAGTCATCGACCCAATGGTGATCGCTTGCAGCCCGAATCATGCATCGGGGTCGGGTACCGGGTCGACATGAACACGGCCAGCGATCACCGTGATCGCTACCGGCTCGAGACTGCGCCCTTTGCAGGGCCCGTCTTCGCAATGCCCGTCTTCGAACCGGAACACCGCCTCGTGCGTGGAGCACACGATCCATTCGCCATCGTGGGTCACGAAACGCGGGTGTAGCAAGTCGAGCGGGATGTGGTTGTGCGGACAGTTGTTGGCGTAGGCCCAGACGTGATCGCCGCGCCGAACCACGATGAGGTCCGGCACCGCTGCTTCATCGCCGAGGCGAAAGGCGCGCCCGGCACCATCGGCCACCTCGTCGAGACCGCAGAGATCCATGGCGTCGGGAAGGTGGCCTGATCCGGTGCGCGTTCAGGCAGCCGAGCGCGCAAGCCGATCGCGGATGGCGGTCCACGGTGCGGTATCGGGCACGGCTTCGACCAGCAACTGCCTGCAACCCAGGGCATCGAGTCGGCGCAGCTGCGCATACAGCTCGCGGGCATAGGCAGCCGGCTCGGCGGCCGCTTCGACCCAACGCGCCGGATCGAAGGCCGGCGGCGCCGGGCGCAAGGCGAGCACGCCGATATCGGCTGCCTCATCGCGCACCCGTCGCCGCAGTTCGTCGGCATTCACGATCGAAACGGGTGTCTGCGGCGCGTAATGCGACCGTAGCATGCCTGGCACACGTGGCGACGACCGGGTCGCCGACGCCAGCGGGCGACCAAGCACTGCAGCGATCGCGTCCGCGCCGATCATGCCCGGGCGCAGCAGTGCCGGTTCCGCGCCGGAACAATCGACGATGGCCGATTCGATGCCGACCTCGCTTGCGCCACCTTCGAGGACCAGCGCCACCGCCGCGCCGAGTTCTGCGCGCACATCGGCGGCACAGGTCGGCGAAAGGCGACCGAAACGATTGGCCGACGGTCCCGCGATACCGCCCCCGAAGGCGGCCAGCAGCGCGCGAGCGACTGGATGAGAAGGAACTCGCAGACCCACGGTGTCCTGCCCGCCGGTCACGGCATCGGGGACCGACGACGCCCGCGGCAGGATGAGGGTGAGGGGGCCGGGCCAGAAATGCCGCGCGAGCGCTGCGGCAACCGGCGATACGGTCCGCGCCCAGTACGCCAGCTGCGCCGCATCGAGCAAATGCACGATCACCGGATGATCCGCCGGGCGACCCTTGGCGGCGAAGATCCGGCGCACGGCATCGGGATTCATGGCGTCGGC
>JANMWG010000287.1:0-6140 GCA_031393885.1 Betaproteobacteria bacterium
TCACCCTTGCCGACGGGCTGACGCTCTACCTGGACGGCAAGCCGGTCGCGAACGCCGCGGTGAAGGTTGTGGACCTGGGTGGCGAGATCGTCGTCGGCGACGGCTACAAGGGCGAGCTCGACGAGCTTCAGTTGTCGAACCTCGCACGGCCCGCGGGATGGCTGGAAGTCCAGGCGAAATCGCAAAGCGATGGCGCAAAACTCGTGTCGGTATCTGCCGATGGCGAAGCCGGCGAGGGCGGTGGCAGCACTTCCTACTTCGTCATTCTGCTCAGTGCCGTGACCGTGGACGGCTGGGTGGTGATCGCGATCCTCGGCGTGATGCTGGTGATCAGTTTCTACGTCATGCTCACCAAAGGGATGTTCCTGGTGCAAATGGACAGCGCCAACAAGACCTTTCTCGACCGGTTCGCGACGCTCGAACGCGACTTGACGGCACTGGATGGCGACGATGGCAAGGGCAAGCTGCGCCACTCGTCGATCTACAAGATTTACACCATCGGCGTGCGCGAGCTGCGCAAGCGCTTCGGTGGTGGCGACGGCACGCACATCAACCTGAGCGCGCAGTCGATCGATGCGATCCGCGCCAGCCTGGATGCCGGCCAGGTGCGCGAGAACGCCCGCATCAACAGCCAGATGGTGCTGCTCACCATCTGCATCGCCGGCGGGCCGTTCCTCGGGCTGCTCGGCACGGTGGTGGGGGTGATGATCACATTCGCCGCCATCGCTGCCGCGGGCGACGTGAACGTGAACGCGATCGCACCCGGCATCGCCGCGGCGTTGGTCGCCACGGTGGCCGGCCTCGGCGTCGCGATACCGGCCCTGTTCGGCTACAACTACCTCGCGGCGCGCGCGAAGAACATCTCGGCCGACATGCAGGTGTTCGCCGACGAACTGGTGACGCGCATGGCGGAGGACTACTCCTCGTGAAAGCCGCATCGCACGTGATCTCGGGAGCGCCCTGAGTGTCGGCCAAGGTCCAGGTCGGCAACGAGCCGTACGACGAGATCAACGTCACGCCGATGCTCGATCTCGCCTACGTGCTGCTGGTCATCTTCATCATCATGACCACCGCATCGGTGCAGGGCATCAAGGTCAACCTGCCCAAGGCGAGCAGCACGCCGAGCCTGGCCAAGCCCACGACCAAGGCGATCACGATCACCGAAGACGGTCGCATCTTCCTCGATACCTATCCGGTGACAATGGAAGAGCTCGAGGCGCGGCTCACCCAGTTCAAGGCGGCGACGCCGGATTTTCCGGTGGTGATCAAGGGCGACGCCAAGGTCCAGTACGAAAAAGTCATCGACGTGCTCGACCTGTGTGGCCGGCTCGATATCACCCAGCTCGGTCTGGTGACCGCGCGCATCGTGAAGTGATGGCGCGTCATGGCTGCTGACGAAACCGGAAAGTCCTGGCCGCGGACGGCGATACTGGGGATTGGCGGCTGCGTGATCCTGGCGTTGCTCGCCTGGGGCGTCAAGACCGTCATTGCCGGCGCCGGCAAGACCACCAAACCGCGGGCGCAGGTGATCGCGGTGCTGCGGCAGCAACCACCGCCCCCGCCGCCCAAACCGACAGTGAAACCGCCCGAGACCAAGAAGGAAGAGGTCAAGCTGCCGGAACCGAAACCGGAACCGAAGGCAGCGGACGACCCGCCGCCCGCACAGAACCTCGGCCTCGACGCGGCGGGCAACGGCGCCGGTGACAGTTTCGGTCTGGAGGGGCGCAAGGGCGGACGCGACATCACCACCATCGGCGAGGTCGGCAATGGGGCAGGCGGCCGCGCCAAGTTCGCGTTCTTCGCCAATCTGGTCCAGGTGCACCTGCAGGAAGAGCTGTCGCGCAACCAGAAGCTTCGCGGCGCCGACTACAAGGCGATGATCCGCATCTGGTTCGGCGCTGACGGCAAGGTCGACCGGGCCGAGTTGATGGGGTCCACCGGCAACACCGATATCGACCGCACGCTCACCACGGCCCTGGCCGAGATCTCGCCATTGAGTTCGGCGCCACCCAGCGATCTGCCGCAGCCCTTGAAGGTCCGGCTAACGTCTCGCGGCGCCGGCTAGCAATGACGCCCCCCCCAGGCTTCGCTGCGCTGCGCCTTCCCCCCGAGGGGGCGCAACATTCCTCGGGGAACCCTGCGGATGTTGCCCCTTCGCTTCACGAATCCCCTTCGTCGAGCAGCCTCCGGTCGCCACTCCCCAATGGGGGGCCAGCGCCCTTGGGAGCGGCCCGTCGGGCGCTGTCCGCTTCCAACGGCTGGTTTCCCGCGGGCAGTATCGCCACCTGTTTTCACTGACTCATGCGTTTTCTCCCGATTCTGCTTACCGCTTCCTTGCTGGCGGGTGCCATTCCCGCGCTCGCCGAGACACTGCCTGCGAGCGGGCCGGCATCGCCTGCCAAGAAGAAAACCACCGCCAAACCGGTGCCACGTGCGGTGACGAAGGCGTCGGCGGCGGTGCCCGCATTCGCACAGGACACGCTGCGCGAGCAGCAGGAAAAGCTCGCGCGCGAACGACAGGATCTCGAGCGCGTGCGCGGCACCACGCTCGATCTGGTGCGCCTCCTGGTCGAGGAGGGTGTGATCTCCAAGGACAAGGCGGCGGCGATGCTGCCGGAAGCCGATCGCGCAGTGCTGGCCGGCGTCGTGCCCAAAGCCAGGATTGCCGCTGTCGACCCGACGCCGGCAGCGGCGGAGACCAAGCCGGACGATGCCGACCCCACCGCGTCTGGTGGGCGCCGCAAGCGCGCCCAGAGCGTCCGCGTTCCCTATGTGCCAGAAACGGTGAAGGCCGAGATTCGCGAGCAGATCAAGCAGGAGGTGCTGGCGCAGGCCAAGTCCGAGCGCTGGGCCGAGCCAGGCTCGTTGCCGGAATGGCTCGATCGCATCACCTGGGAAGGCGATGTGCGGTTGCGTTACCAGGGGGACTATTTCGGCAAGGGCAATACCGACGTGTTGACCTACAACGCCGTGACCGGCGCCAATCTTGGCAATACGCTGATCGACCAGGAGCAATGGCGTTTGCTGGTGCGGCTGGGCATGACGGCAAGGGTGACGGATACCATCGGGGTCGGCATCCGGTTCGGAACGGGTTCCCTGACCAATCCGGTGTTTCCGAACCAGGTGTTGGGCAATTCGGAGCGGCCGTATCAACTGATCATGGATCGGGCCTTCATCCGCTGGGATCCGAGCGAGCGCTGGAGCTTCACCGGCGGGCGCATCGCGAACCCGTGGTTCCGGCCGACCGATCTGATGTGGGATGAATACATCAACTTCGACGGCGCAGCCGGGTCCTGGAAACCAAAATTGTCGGAATCGCTAGGCGGCTTCCTCACGGCAGGCATCATGCCGCTGCAATACACCGCGCCCACCTCATCGACGCCTGACCCGAGGAACAAGTGGTTGTATGGTCTGCAGGGCGGTGCGGAATGGCAACCGGGTACCCGCACACGGCTGAAATTCGCCGCGGGGCTATTCGATTTCCAGAATATTGCCGGCGAGCCTAACCGCGACCTGTTCCGGCCGAATCTCAATGACTGGTCGGTGCCGCAGTTCCGGCAGAAGGGCAACACCGTCTTCGATATCAATTTCGGTACCGGCAATTCACCCATGCTCGGCCTCGCCTCGCAATTCAAGGTTGCCACGCTCAGCAGCGAATTGAGCCTTGCCCAACTGGATCCGTATTTCGTGAACCTCGGGCTGGAGTATGCCAAGAACATCGGCTTCGACCAGAGCGATATCCTTGCGCGTACCGGAGTGACGCTGCGGCAACGCACCACTGCGTATCAGGCGAGACTGACCGTCGGTGCGGATGCCATCCGCAAATTCAAGGACTGGCAGTTGTTCCTGGGCTATCGCTATGTCGAAAGCGACGCCGTGCTCGACGCGTTCACCGATTCGAACCTGCTTGGTGGCGGCACCAACGCCAAGGGCTATATCCTCGGTGGCACCTTCGGGATCGACCGCAATGCGTATGTGCGTGCCCGATGGTTCTCGGCCAACCAGATCGCCGGGCCGCCGCTGGCGATCGACACTTTGCAGGTGGACTTCGGTGTCCGTTTCTGATCGAGCGCGTGGTTGCCGTTTGCTGGTGTCGGTCGCCTGGCTGGTGATGAGCCTCGCAACGGCCACGGTCCATGCCGAGGACGCCGGCAAGCAGGCCTCCCGCGACCGGGAGATGACCCGTCGCGCGCAACAGGCCCAACGCAAGGCCGAAGAGGAGAAGGCTGCGCTGCTCCAGGAAAAGCAGAAGCTCGAGGCCGACGCCGGTGAGGCCAAGGCGCAATTGGGCAAGGCGACGGCGGTTGCGACGCAGGAACGCCGTCGGGTGGCCGAGCTGCAGGCGAACCTCAATGCCGCGGGCAAGGCACGCGATCAGCTTCAGCAGGAAAAGGATGCGCTGGCCGCCCGGGTCGCCGATCTCGACTTGAAACTGAAGCAGACCGGCGACGAACTGGGCAGGACGAAAGCAACGCTGGCGTCGACCCAGACCGACCTGGGGGCTCGATCCGACCTCGTGACGCGAATGACCGCGGCTAATCAGTCCTGCGAGGACAGGAACCTGAAACTTTATGGTGTCGCGACGGAATTGATCGGCAAGTACCGCAGTCAGGGCGTATTCGACACTCTTCGGCGCAAGGAGCCGTTTACCGGTCTGCGCAAGGTCGAAGTCGAGAACCTGCTCGAGGCCTACCAGGATCGGGCCGATGCCGCCCGGACCGACCCGGCGGCGACACCTGCACGCTGATGCTGGTCGGCGGCTGATGGGCGGCTGATGGGCCGCCGACCAGTGCATCGCGATTTGGCCCAGGGTGAAAATACCGGGTTGCGGCGGGAACGGCTTTTGCGATAATGCGCCGCGCGCCCGGGGTGTTTTCGAATCCCGATACGACAACAAGCCCGATACGACAACAAGCCCGAACCGACTCCTGCTTAAACCATGTCCGGCAACCTGCTAGCGCACCCTGCGACGCCCCGTGTGGTGCCGTTTGCGCTCTATATCCTGTTTCTCGCGATCGGCGGGCATATCCCCGGCATCGATCCGCGGTGGCTGTATCCGGTCCAGGTCGGCCTGGTGGCTCTTGCGATCGTCGTATTCCGGCGTCACTACGCGGAGTTTCGGGTGCCCGGCGCCGTGTCGGCAGGCCACGCGGCGCTGGGGGGGGCGGTGGGTCTGGCGGTGTTCGTCCTCTGGATCTGGCTCGATCTGCCGTGGATGGTCGTGGGTGAGGGCGGCGCCGGCTACGATCCGCGGGATGACGGTCGCATCAATGTCGTGCTCGCGACCGTCCGCGTCCTCGGGGCGGCAGTCGTGGTCCCGGTCATGGAAGAGCTGTTCTGGCGATCGTTCGTGATGCGCTGGATCGACAAACCCGATTTTCTGTCGCTGTCGCCGTCGGCCGTGACCATCAAGGGGCTGTTGCTGTCGTCGGTGGTGTTCGGGTTCGAGCATCACCTCTGGTTTGCCGGCATCGTGGCGGGCCTCGCCTACGGGTGGCTCTACCGGGTCACCGGCAACCTCTGGGTGCCGGTCATCGCCCACGCCGTCACCAATGGCGTGCTGGGCGCATGGGTGCTCTATACTGGGGCGTGGCAATTCTGGTGATCCCGCCGTCGTGCAAGCCCATCCGCGTGGGTCATCGCCGCTTAACCGCGGCCGGGGCCTTCGCGGTCATGGCGGTCTGCCAGGCCGGGTCGGCGCATGCGCTCGATGGTGATCGCATCCGTCCATTCATCGGCGTGGTCGGTACTTACTATTCGAATCTGTTCTACACGGACGATCGCATTCCGACGAATCGCTTCTTCAAGGGTGTCCAGAGCGACTTCAGCTACGGTCTGCGCGGCGGTGTGAATGCCGACTACTACCTGAGCCGGCAACGATTCACGGTTGCCGCGACGGCCACGCAGAGCCAGTTCCAGAACAACGGCGGCCTGGACAACATCGCCTACAACGCGAGGGGCGCGATGAACTGGGTCATCGGGTCGAATTGGGACGGAGACCTCGGCGCCACGTTCGCCGAGAGTCTGGGCAGCTTCGCCGATATCCAAACCAAACAGAAGAATCCGCGCACCACCCAGTCGGTCTTCGGCAGCGCGATGTATCGCGTCTTCTATGACTGGAAACTGCGAGCGGCCTTGAC
>JANMWG010000320.1:0-2034 GCA_031393885.1 Betaproteobacteria bacterium
CTGGCGCGACCCAAATCGCCGCGAAGGAATTCCTGGAGATTACCTATCCCACCCATGACCTCCTGAAAGGGATCGAGGCCGTTGGCCCGAACCAAGGGCGTCCGGTGGTGGTGATCGGCGAACGTGGTCTCGGTAAATCACACTTGATGGCAGCGCTCTACCACGCGGTGAATGACGCGACGTCCACTGGCGCGTGGCTCAGCTCATGGGCGACCACGCTGGGCGAGCCGCAGGTCGGCAAAATCGCATTGCGCAGCGGAATGCTGGTGATCGGTGAGAGCTTGCACCGTCAGCGCTACAAATTCCTGTGGGATTTGCTGTTCGAGCGCCATCCCCACGGCACCTACATTAAGGGCAAGTGGGAAGGCATGGGCGCGGCGAAGACGGACATACCATCCGATCAGCTTATTCTCGAACTACTGCGTCACAGCCCGACGATGTTGTTACTGGATGAATTCCAGACGTGGTACGACGGCCTGACCAACACCAAGCAGTACCCGTGGAAACAGTGGGCGTTCAACTTCATCCAGATACTCTCGGAGATCGCCAAGGAGCATCCTGAGCTGCTGGTGCTCGTCATCTCGGTGCGCAACGGTGGCAGCGACGCGTACCAACAGGTGCATCGTGTCAATCCGATCCCGATCGACTTCAAGGCAGGCGGCAGCCCCGAGCGCATCCAGCAAGATCGTCGGCGCATGCTGCTGCACCGTCTGTTCGACAACCGCATGCAGATCCCCGCTGCGAACGTCGACTCTCTGGTGGCAAAACACGTCGCGGAGTATTTCCGTTTGCTCGACGTGCCGTCCTCCGAGCAAGACCGCAAGCGCAAAGAATTCGTCGAATCCTGGCCCTACGCCCCGCACCTGCTGCAATTGCTCGAAGACCAGGTGCTGGTGGCGACCGATGCGCAGGAAACGCGAGACATGATTCGCATCCTGGCCAACCTGTTTAAGAGCCGGGGCGAAACCGCAGCGATCCTCACCGCCGCCGACTTCCGGCTGGATGACGACGCCGCAGGCATTGGCGCGCTGCTCGACTCGGTGTCGAATCAGCAGCACCGCACGCTGCGCGAAAAAGCGCTGCGCAATATCACATCGGTGACCGAGGCCGTGCCCAGCCACGCCAGCACGGCGCCGCACTTGCAGGAGATCGTTGGCGCGCTCTGGCTGCGTTCGATTGCTGTTGGCAATCTCGCTGGTGCCGAGCCAGCCACCCTGCAGGCCGACATCACTCGCGACAAGGCTATCGACGACAACGCCTTCCAAGTTGAACTGGCCACGGTCGTCGAGAACAGCTTCAACATCCATCAAGATGGCCTTCGGCTCGTGTTTCGGGAGGAAGAGAACCCGCAGGCAAAGCTGATGGCCTGCGCGCGCAACGACAAGCTGTTCTTGGACGGTTCTGACCTTGCCCAGCTCGCCAAGGAAGTGCGCTACGTCATCGGCGGTACCGAAGAGGTTGCCAAGACGTTCCGCGTCATCGCATTGCCGAAATCCTGGCCGTCCGACCCGTGGTCGTCGCTCGACGAAACCGAGCAGCCTGACCGCTGGGATGACCGCCTGCCGATCCTCGTTCTGCCGGAGGAGCCGGACAATCTCAATGAGCGCCTGGGTCGGTGGCTGAAAGACCATCTGCAAAAGCGTCGCAACACTGTTCGCTTTCTGCTGCCGCGCTCGGGTTCGTCGAATGCTTTTCAAGACCGCGATCTCCTGATCCTTGCCCGCGCTGAAATGAAAGCGCAGGAATGGAGTAGTCAAAACCCCGAGTACAAGAAACTGCAGCACAAGTACCAAGGCGAGCTGCGCGACATCCTGAAAAAGCGCTTCGACCGTTTCGCCGTGCTGCATCGCTGGAATTTCGGCGACCCGAGCCAATGCGAATTCAGTATTGAGAGGTAACTACTCAGCCCAATTTTAGGCAGTTAGACTGGATTCAGGCGAAGCTAGGCTGAGGCGGTGCGCCGTTGAAGGCGGCGGCGAGGGACTCAAAGATATTGGCCCCTTGCTTGTGCATGGTTGCGCAATAGGAGCGAAT
>JANMWG010000321.1:0-4745 GCA_031393885.1 Betaproteobacteria bacterium
ATGACGGTTTCAAGAATTCGCACGAAAACAAGGTGGACGAAACCGATGAAGTGCACCAAATGAACCTGCCGCTGCCCGCCACCTTCAACGCGCTGGGCGCACTCGCCCCGGACCGACTCATCGCGCTGCGCCGGGTGGCCAGGTGATCGCGTGCGGCGCGCACCAGCGTCTTCGAGTCGCAGGGTGAGGCCCAGGCCAGTGTGGTCGCCAGGTCGAACAGTTTCAGCGTCTTGGCGGTGGCGAACCACTTGCCGGGCTCGCCGGGGGTGGAAGCGACCAGGACGCCCAGCAGCTTCTCCGGCGCCAGCTCCGGGTACTTCTTTGCCAGTGTCCTGAAGGTCGACAGGTGGGAGTTGGCCTGGTTGGCCACCAGGCTTGGCGGTGCTCATTGTCGGGATGATCCCGGACTGTCAATAGGTGCCAAGCTGGTGCGGCTTTGACGCGCCAGGCCCCGCTGTGGCCCGACGCCGGACTTGATTCTCGGCCCGGCGGTCACGCGCGTTCAGACGCATGAGCCCTTCTCTTGTTGTCCGGACAGTTGGCGTACACTCTAGCTGTGTCGGGAATCATCCCGGACCACCCGAAAGGAGACGCACCATGCGAACCACCACGCCGGAACACACCGAAAAGTCGCGGGGTGCCCGCCTGGAAGCGCGCATTTCTGCGGACCAGAAGACGGTGTTGCAGCGGGCTGCCGCCCTGTCGGGCCGCACCCTGAGTGAATTCATCGTTGCCAGTGCCCAGGAGGCGGCCAGCCGCATCATCCAGCAACACGAGATGATCAGCCTGAGCCGCGCTGAACAGATCGCGTTCGTCAGCGCCTTGCTCGAGCCTCCCGCCTCCAACGCACGGCTGCGCCAGGCCGCCAAGGCATACCGCAAACAGTTGGGGCTGTGATTGCCCGCGCCCGAAACGCCGTATCGGATCGAGGCTCTCGGCAAAGCTCACGACCGCTCCGCGTTCACCTGCGGCAGCGCGGCGCTGGATCGCTACCTGCAACAGCAGGCGCGCCAAGATGCGGAGAAGAGCGTTGCCGCCGCTTTCGTCGTGACGATCCCACCGGATCGGCAGGTGTTGGGTTACTACACATTGTCGGCGTCGCTCGTGAATGCCGGGGAACTGCCCGACACTCTGGCCAGGAAACTGCCGCGTTATCCGCAGCTCCCGGTCACGCTGCTCGGTCGGCTGGCCGTTGACCAAAGCATGAAGGGCCGGGGTCTCGGAGAGTTTCTGCTCATTGACGCGCTGCGCCGCAGTTTGCAAGCCGCCGCCGGCATCGCGGCGATGGCCGTCGTGGTCGACGCCAAAGACGACGCGGCGGCAGCCTTCTACCGACATTTCAGCTTTCTGCCCCTGCAACAGCAGCAGCGGCGCCTGTTTCTGCCCATGAAGGCCGTCGCCGACTTGTTCGATGATCGATGATCGATGAAGTCGTCATGGACACCGGCGTGGTTGCCGGGTCGCGAATGAGGCGCCCGGCATCGCGGCGAATACGAGACGTCGACCAACGGCGTCGTCGCGTTCGATACGGACGGCAATCAGATCGGCGTGGTGTTCGAGACCGCCACCCCGTTCGACACGCCACGGCTCATGACCGAACTGGTGACCTGGTTCGACGACCAGCGCAGCATCGGGCGGCTGCACCCCTTGCTGCTGATCGGCATCCGGGTGGCGGTGTTCCTCGAGATCCACCCCTTCCAGGACGGCAATGGCCGATTGAGCCGGGTGCTCACGACCTTGCTGCTGCTGCAAGCGGGATATGTCTATGTGCCTTACAGCTCGCTCGAAAGCGTGATCGAGCACAGCAAGGAGGCCTACTACCTCGCCTTGCGACAGACCCAGGGCACGATCCGCACCGCCGCACCGAACTGGCAACCCTGGCTCGTGTTCTTCGTGCGGGCGCTGGCCGAACAGGTGACACGCCTCAACCGCAAGATCGACCGCAAAAAACTGGTGCTGGCGACGCTGCCGGAACTGTCGCTTCGGATCGTCGAGTTCGCCCGTGAACACGGCCGCGTGACCATGGGCGATATGATTCGATTGACCGGTGGCAGCCGCAGCACACTGAAGCAGCATTTCAGGGCGCTGGTGGAGCAGGGGCACATGACGCAGCGGGGGAGCGGGCGGGGGGTGTGGTATGAGGGGCGGTAGCGTTCTCTGGGAGCCCCTATTTTCGCGTTCGCAGACCGGTCACCACAGTGCACCATGTGAACGGTTTGGAGATACTCAACGGGCAATCTTAAACGCTCACCAAGCGCCGCCCGGCAGGAAAACTCCGCCTACGTGTCGGCCGATGAACCGCTCGGCAACTGAACCGACGTACTGTATATTTTCACACCTATCTGGGGCCGGAACTGCCAATGAGCGACAACAAGGAACGGCGACTCTTCGACGATCTGGTGCGTCAGAAGCATGCACGGATTCTCTCTGGCCACGCCCCGCGCACGCTTGACCTCTTCGCCGGCTGCGGTGGCCTATCGCTCGGTTTCGACGCGGCTGGCTATCGCTCCGTCGCTGCAGTCGAGTTCGACTCGGAAGCTGCCCGCTCACACGCGCTCAACTTCTTCCGCGACCTTCCGGAAGACCTTTTCGAAGCGCATGCCCAGGCCAGGGACATCACCAAGTGCGAACCCGCCGATCTACTTCGTGATCTGAGAATCGCCGGACGCGTCGACGACCAAGTTGATGTGATCGTTGGAGGGCCGCCATGTCAAGCTTTCGCGCGCGTTGGCAGAGCGAAGCTTCGAGAGATTGCCGATCATCCAGAGGCGTTCCTGCAAGACCCGCGGGGCAACCTCTACCTTCGGTACCTCCAGTATGTCCGCGAGCTGAAGCCCATAGCCCTTCTGATGGAGAACGTCCCCGATGTGCTCAACTATGGTGGGCACAACATCGCGGAAGAGACCTGTGAGACGCTGGCCGGGATGGGCTACACATGCGGGTACACACTCCTGAATTCGGTTTATTACGGCGTGCCCCAGATGCGGGAGCGCATGTTCCTGGTGGCTATTGCTTCCCAACTGATTGACAGGGTTACGTTCCCCGCACCGACTCACTGGTTCGATATTCCCAGGGGATACGAGGGCAGCCGACAGGTTGCCTTGCAGACTGTACGGCGAGATCTTTTCAATCAGCATGCGTTCTTCGTCGAACCTCCAGCGGCAGACCGCGAGACGTGCCGACCCGCCGTGACTGCGCAAGACGCGCTTGCCGATCTCCCCGAGGTCAATGAACACCTTGGGGGGAAGATGAAGGGCGGCGCTCGCCGGTTCGATACTCTGGCGCGATATCGCCATGTGGAGCCGACCCCGTACGCGAAGCTGATGCGGACTTGGCCCGGATTCGAGCGCGATGAAGGTGTTCTGGATCACGTCATCCGCCTTCAGCCCCGGGACTATGTAATCTTCCGAAGAATGAATCCCGGGGACCAGTATCCGGAGGCCCACAAGCATGCGATCGCGCTCTTCGAAGAACGCATTGCCGAACTCAGGCGAAGCTCGGCCAAGCCACTCGGCCCCAAGTCAACGGAGTACCAACAATTGTGGGACGATACGGTTCCACCGTACGATCCCCACAAGTTTCCAAACAAGTGGCGGAAGATGGAGGCCGATGCTCCAGCACGAACCCTGATGGCACACCTGGGGAAAGACGGTTATTCGCACATCCACTATGACAGTCGCCAAGCGCGAACCATCTCTGTCCGAGAGGCAGCGCGGCTACAGTCGTTTCCCGATGGGTTTGTTCTGTCGGGGACGATGAACCCGGCCTTTAAGCAGATCGGGAACGCGGTACCTGCGCTATTGGCCAAGGCGATCGCCGATCATATCTATGGAAAGTTAACGGCTCATGCCACGCAAACTCGTCGTCAAACGGCTAAAAGCGTCTGACCTCTCGTTTTTTCACGGCTATCTGCGGAATCACCCGCAGAGTAAGCAGAAGAGTTTCAACCTCAATCGTGATGTGATTGAGGACCAGTTCTTTCCATCGCTAAGCGAGATTGCCGAATCGCGACCCCGCAAGCAGCTTCCGGTTCAGCTTACGTTCTATGGACCAGGGGGAGCCGCCGCGCACACTCTGATGCGCAAGATTTTGAAGCAGGAGAAGAACTGGCGCCTCAACGGAGAGGTTGTTTATGATCCCGATGACCAACCGGAAAGGTACGACATTCTGGTTCCAGACGATCTCGCGCTGATGGAGTTCACTGGGTCGGGGGAACCAAGCGCAGTAAAGGTGGTTCTGCTTTCGGCCAACCATTCCGAAGACGCCAACCTCTTTAGCGCCATCGATCGGCATGTGCCCACTCCATCAATGTGGGTGCCTGGCGTTGGTGAGCTTGAACGGATCATTCGAGCAGCCAACCCTGCTGCTGACCACCCTGTTCGCGATTGGCTTGACGATGCGTTAATCGAGGACGTGGGCCTTGGCGGTGGCCAATCGGCGCAGCGCCTTGAGAACAGGCGCATGGGCCGCGGTCTGACTCGTGCTGAACTGCAGGACGCGAAAGACGCTGCAGAGGCGATCGGACGTCGCGGCGAGGTACTTCTCAACCATCATCTCGAAAACTCACTCTGGCCTGGCGTCCGAGGCCACGTGTGGATTGCGAATGAGAACGCCGTGGCGCCCTACGATTTCGAACTTGAGATGACGTCTGGGGTACGCCGGCTTGTTGACGCGAAGAGCACATCGGGAGACTTTGACAATCCCTTGCATATGTCGCTCGGCGAAATATCAATCGCAGTTAATGG
>JANMWG010000326.1:0-5741 GCA_031393885.1 Betaproteobacteria bacterium
GTCAACCACCTTCGAGCAAGTACCACGCGTTTGAAGAGGTCTGTTACCGGATGTCCGGATTTGCCGCCGCGCATGAGATGGGCTCAGCCGACAAGGGAGCTTGTAGTATAGCGATCAACCCGGATGCCTACGATTTCGGACCAAAGTCACTTCAGACCCACTTCAGACCCGACCAGAGTATAGGAAGAGGGCTACCGTCATCGTCCGCAACATATGCCAGGATCGACACCAGACCAGGCCCATTGGGAGCGCGTGGGCATTGACTCATCGGTGGCGCCAAGCTTCGAGAGCGCACCGTCACCCCGCCACCGGTTGAAAGACGCGGATCCTCGGCGAGAGCTTCGCTCGGAGTTCGCGATCCGCGACTCGAATGTCGTATTCGGACTGCAGGTTCAGCCAGAATCTGGGCTCCATGCCGAAGAACAGCCCGAGCCGAAGCGCGGTGTCTGCGGTGATGGGGCGTTGCCCGTTAACCAGTTCGCTGATCCTGCTCGGCGAGACATCGATGTCCGAGGCAAGCTGGCGAGCGCTGATGCTCATGGGCTTCATGAAATCCTCCAGCAGGATCTCGCCCGGATGAATCTCTTCAAGCAACTTGGCCATGTTCCGCACTCCTAGGGTGGTCCACGATCTCGACGCGGTGCGCTCCGTCGGTCTTCCAGACAAAGCAGATTCGCCACTGGTCGTTGACGCGAATACTGTGCTGGCCCTTGCGGGCGGCTTTCAGTGCCTCCAGCTGGTTGCCCGGTGGGATGCGCAGGCTGGCGAGCTCGGTGGCGGCATGGATCTGAAGCAACTTGCCCCTCGCGACGCGCTCGACATTGCGAAAGCGGGATACCGCTCGGCTGTGAAACAAGGCCTCGGTCTGAGCGCAGGCAAACGAGCGAATCATGTGACATTGTGATCTCCGCCACAGATTCCGTCACACGGAACGGTCACTTTTCACGGCAGCTTCCTTCCGGCTGGGCTCAGTCGAACTGTGGTGTTCGATTGCGAAACGGCGGGAGCGCGAGAAGTGTGATCTACCGCACAGTGCATGGTCGGGGAGCATGGTACAAACATCGTTCGCTTCCGCCTGCAAGGCAAGGCACGCCGATGGCGTCATCCAGAACCGATATCGGCTGAACAGACTGCGCGAAGCATGACCTACTGCATTGGCTTGATGCTCGACGAGGGGATGGTTTTCGCCTCGGATTCCCGGACGAATGCCGGCCTGGATAACTTCGCCAAGTACTGCAAGATGACGGTGTTCGAGCGACGCGGCGACCGCGTGATCGTCTTGTTGAGTTCCGGCAATCTCGCTGGTACCCAGGCTGTGATCGGCGTGCTGAACCAGCGCTGTGCCGCAGGCGACGCGACTCCCAACCTCTGGAGCGCGCCGACCATGTTCGACGTCGCGATGCTGGTAGCCGACGCAATGCGCGATATCGAGCGACGTGACGGGGAGTATCTGAAAGAGAGCGACATCAGCTTCAATGCCTCCTTCATCCTCGGGGGGCAGATTCGCGGGGAGCCGTCACGGTTGTTCCGGATCTATGCCGAGGGAAACTTCATCGAAGCGGGGATGGACACGCCATACTTTCAGACCGGCGAGACCAAGTACGGCAGGCCGATCATCGACCGGGTCATCACGCCTCCCACGCGTCTTGCGGAAGCCACGAAGTGTGTACTGGTGTCATTCGATTCGACCATGCGCAGCAACTTGTCGGTGGGCATGCCGATCGACCTGATCTGCTACGAACGAGAGAGCCTCGAAGTCACGATGCGGCGCCGCTTCGTGGAGGGGGATGCCTATTTCACCAGGCTCAGCGATGAATGGAGCGAAGGCACGCGGCAAGTGTTTCGCCAATTGCCCGAGTTGCAGTGGTGACGGATCGCGGCGATCGACTCTTTCCTCATCACCTGTGAACATGGCGGCAATCGGATCCCGGCGTCCTATCGGTCGCTGTTTCGGGGATATCGGGCGCTGCTGGATTCCCACCGCGGCTACGATCCTGGTTCGCTCACGATGGCAAGAGCGCTGGCCAGGGCGTTCACGGCGCCGGTCGTGACGTCGACCGTCAGCCGTCTGTTGATCGACCTCAATCGCTCGATCGGCCATCCACGACTCTTCTCGATCGCAACTCGCAGCGTGCCGGCGGCGCTACGATCGAAGATCGTCGAGCAACACTACCGGCCGTATCGCGACCAGGTCGAGCAGTCGGTCCATCGATTGGTCTCGCGCGGCAGCCGCGTGATCCACATCTCGTCGCACAGCTTCACGCCGGTGCTTGACGGTAAGGTCAGAGACGCCGACGTCGGTTTTCTTTATGACCCCCGCCGGCGCGGCGAGGCCGAACTGTGCGCGCGCTGGAAAGCGTCGCTGGCAGCATCGGCTCCCCGACTCCGGGTCCGTCGCAACTACCCTTATGCCGGCAAAGGCGACGGTCTCACCTCGCACCTTCGCGCCGGTTTCCCGAATGGCGCCTACGTCGGGGTCGAGCTGGAGGTGAACCAGGGGATCGTCCTGGCGGCGGACCCGCGGTGGGCAGCCTTGCGCCGCGTACTGATCGATGCGTTACGCATTGCCTGTGCTGAATACCAAGGGCCATCATGAAAATTCGCGTCGGCTTCGAATTGATCTACGACTGCCCGCAACCCACCCCGATGATGTGCACCCTCAACGTCCACTTCACGCGCGTATCCGATCTCATCGGCCGTGACGACGTGGTGGTGGACCCGCCGGTGCCGATGACAGCCTATCGGGACAGCTTCGGCAACTGGTGCACCCGCATCGTTGCGCCGAAGGGTCGAACGCGGATCTCCGCCAACGCGCTCGTGAATGACATCGGAGCCCCCGATGTCGTCGCTCCGCAGGCCCAACAGATTCCCGTGCCAGACTTGCCCGAGGAAGCATTGCTCTTCCTGCTCGGCAGCCGGTATTGCGAGACCGACCGGCTGTCGGAGACCGCGTGGCGCCTTTTCGGGGGCGCGCCCACGGGGTGGGGCCGCGTCCAGGCCATCTGCGACTATGTGCATCACCACATCACCTTCGGGTATCAACATGCGCGTATGACGCGGACGGCCCTGGAGGCTTTTCACGACAAGACCGGGGTCTGCCGCGACTACACGCACCTCGCCGTGGCCTTCTGCCGTTGCATGAACATCCCGGCGCGCTATTGCACCGGCTACCTGGGCGACATCGGCGTGCCACCACCGCACGGCAAGCCCGACTTCGCCGCATGGTTCGAGGCCTACCTCGACGGCCGGTGGTACACCTTCGACGCGCGCAACAACACGCCGCGAATCGGCCGGGTGTTGATCGCGCGCGGCCGCGACGCTTGCGACGTCCCCATCAGCAACACGTTCGGCCCCAACACATTGGTGAGCTTCAAGGTGTGGACCGACGAAGTGGTCGGCGATTGAGTCGATCGGCGAGCAATTTTTGGTCAACGACGACGATGGCGGTTCTGGTGGGCGGGCTAGCGCCAGCGACGCAGTTCGGCGATCTCCACGGTAAAGGACACGATGGCCCGGTCGTACCCGATCCACTCGTCGAAGGAGATGGCGTGGCGGCCGGGCGGGATGTTTCGCGAGCCGAAGGGCCACAACTGCGACACCACCACGGCCTCGCCGGCGGAATCCAGGGCACGCAGCTTGACGCGGGCACCGAGGGCCATGTCGCAGCGGTTCTCGATCTCCCCTGAGGCCTTCAGGGTCGGGCAAGGAGTGTCGGTGCAGGTGTCCACCCAGTCGAAGCGCGTGAGGGTGACGGGAAAATCCTCCGGCGAACATCCGACCGATAACGCCGGGGCAAGCGTCAGGCCGGCCAGGACCAGCAGTGCTGCACGATGCTCGTTAGATACCACGGAACGGCTCCTCTCCAGGGCGCACGGGCGGGGGTCCGCCGCGGCAGGTTGCGGAAGGACCCGTCACGGGGTTGCCGCCTGCACGGGTCGGAGTGGATGATAGCCGTGATGCCCATTCCGCACGCTTTTGCTTGCATTGCGCAGTGGCTGGCCCGGCCCACGGCGGCCGCTATGCTGGCGCTGTGCTTCTGCACGGGCGGAGCCGACACCACCGCGGTGCGCCTGCGGCAAATCCATCCTGTCCAATGCGGCACGGCGCCGTGCGGGTCGATGGAGATTTCCTGGTACCGCGGCTTCCAGGACGAGGACGCCACCCCGAGCCAGGAGCGCAACGGCGTGAACATCCGCGGCCGCTTCCGGGCCTTCCGAGACCAGGCGCGCGAATTCCATTATCTTCAGGTGCTCACCCGGTTCGAGGCCGACGACTTCCGCTGGAGCCGGGACCCCGGCGTACCACTGCCGGCGCGGTTCGTCGATCCACCGCCCTTCGGCCTGCAACACCCGGAGACCGACGCCGATGGACGGTTCCGCTCGATCGCGCAGAAGTTCGATGCGCTGCCCTGGTACGACGAGGGCGACTTTCCGCTCTTCGAGGACCGCCCGCGTGCGTTCCTGGCGAGCGCCCGCGCGCATGGCGTGGTCACCATGGAGTTCGAGACCTGGCTCGTTTGCGTCATCTCCTCGAGCCAGGGCCCTGATCGCGACCGGGTCGGAGACGATGCCTATGAAGTGGCCGCGCTCGTGGGCTGGTCCTGGGGCTACGCCATCACGTGGCGTGACGCGGGGCAGCTCGGCGTGGATGAGTTCGAGGACTACACCTTCACCATGCAGCCGCTGCGTGTCGTGACGCAGCCGTCGGAAGCCTTCGAAGCCGCACTCGGCGCGACACTCGGCGCCGCCGCGACCGACCGGTTCAACATTCGGCTGAGTGATGCGCAGCAGTGCCCGCTGCGCTAGCCCGGTGTTCTCGGCAGCCCGCCGATTATCAGGCTGCCTCGACACCGATGACCAGGCGCTGGCCCAGTAGGCCGATGGCCTTGGCAATTCGCGGCAGCTTGGATCCGTAGTGCGGGTCCAGCAGCCGCCGGACTTCCTTCTCGTCAACGCCGAGCCGCTTGGCAAGTTGCACCTTGCTGATACCCGCGTCGCGCATAGCAACCGACAGAGCCGCTTTGGCGACCGTCTCTGCCGGTGGCGCAACCAGGTGTTCTCGGCGCTTAGCCTTGCTCGCCTGCGGAAAGTCAAGACCCTCGGTCAGATACGCTCCGAACACTTCGTCCATCGCGTCGGCGGCCTGCTCCAGCGCGTCATCGACGGTCTCACCTTGCGTTACCAGTTCCGGAAGATCGCGGCAGGTCACGACGTAGCCGCCTTCCTCGGCTGGCGTCAGCACCACTGGGTATTGAAAGCGGTTCATACAAGTCCTCTCAAAGATCCTTCACCTTGATCCCAAGCTGGGAACACATGGCGTGCAGCGTACCCGTCTTCAACTCATCCTTGAGGTTGCGAACAACAGTGAACGCGCCCCCAAAGTAAAGGGTCTGGTGGCTACCCTTGCCGCGCGCGGCATTCAGCATGACGGGCATACCTCGAGCCCGGCCGAGGGCCTTCACCTTGCGAACGAACTCGCTTCCGGTCATTCATGATTATCGGACGTAAACGTCCGACTGTAAAGCGGCTCGTTGGTCGTGGCGAGCATCCCCCAACCGCTCTCGGCGAACCGCTCGGGGAGAGGACCCACACCACGCGTCGCCTGCGCTCATCTCCTCTACAGAGGCTCGAACGTGATCACCTCGCGCACACGCAGCTTCAGCGCATCGGCCACCGCCTGCAGGCGCTCAACTGAAACACCCTTGTACTGCGTGGCTTCGTAACGCTGGACTTGCTGCTCGG
>JANMWG010000327.1:0-15626 GCA_031393885.1 Betaproteobacteria bacterium
AGAGCGTCGGTCTCCAAAACCGAAGGTTGGGGGTTCGAGACCCTCCTGGCCTGCCAATGCGGCGCGCGGACCCAACGGGTTCGCGCAGCCATCCTCAACCAGAACGACCACATCGGCATCGGATATGTTCAATGGCTGACAAATTGAAGCTGGCGGTCGCGCTCCTGCTGGTCGTGGCGGGCGTAGCCGGCTTTTATCTCCTCGGAGAAAGCCCGCTGATCCTGCGCGTGCTGTCCGTGCTCGCCGGTGTCGGTCTCGCCGCCCTGATGGGGTGGACCAGCGAACCCGGCAAGGCGTTCTACGTATTTGCCCAGGAGTCGGTGGCCGAGACTCGCAAGGTGGTCTGGCCGACTCGCAAGGAAACGGTGCAAACCACCGGAATCGTGATGGTGTTCGTGCTGGTGATGGCGATTTTCCTGTGGATTGTGGATGCATCCCTGGTTTGGGCGGTGCGGATGATGATGGGTCGTGGAGAATGAACGCAGCTACCAAACGCTGGTATGTCGTGCACGCCTATTCGGGTTTCGAGAAAAGCGTGCAGAAGGCGCTGCTGGAACGCATCACGCGGGCCGGTATGGAAGACAAGTTCGGGCAGATTCTGGTGCCGGTCGAGGAAGTGGTTGAAATGAAGGCCGGCCAGAAGAGCATCTCGGAGCGCAAATTCTTCCCCGGGTATGTCTTGGTCGAGATGGAGATGACCGACGACTCGTGGCATCTGGTCAAGAACACGGCGAAAGTCACCGGCTTCATCGGCGGAACCGCCAACCGACCCACGCCGATCAGCCAGCGTGAGGTCGACGCGATCCTGCATCAGATCCAGGAAGGGGTCGAGAAGCCCAAGCCGAAGGTGTTGTTCGAAGTGGGCGAAGCGGTCCGGGTCAAGGAAGGTCCGTTCACCGACTTCCACGGCAACGTGGAGGAAGTGAACTACGACAAGAGCAAGCTGCGTGTTTCGGTCTCGATTTTCGGCCGTTCGACCCCAGTGGAACTCGAGTTCAGCCAGGTCGAGAAGGCCTGACGCAGACGTTCGGAGCCGATGTCGCGACAGCGGCGTCGGGGCATGGCGGCGATTGCCGCCTTTGACGGGGAGGGCGCCGCGAGCGTCCGCATGAACCCGACAGGAGAACAGTACCGTGGCAAAGAAGATCGTAGGATTCATCAAGTTGCAAGTGCCGGCAGGCAAGGCCAACCCGTCGCCGCCGATCGGCCCGGCGCTCGGTCAGCGCGGCCTGAACATCATGCAGTTCTGCAAGGCGTTCAACGCGCAGACGCAGGGCATGGAGCCGGGCCTGCCGATCCCGGTGGTGATCACTGCGTTCGCGGACAAGAGCTTTACCTTCATCATGAAGACGCCGCCCGCGACGGTGCTCATCAAGAAGGCGGTCGGCGTGCAGAAGGGTTCGCCCAAGCCCCACACCGACAAGGTCGGCAAGCTCACCCGGGCCCAGGCCGAGGAGATCGCGAAAGCCAAGATGCCCGATCTCACGGCTGCCGACCTCGAGGCCGCGGTGCGAACCATCGCCGGCAGTGCCCGCAGCATGGGCGTCACCGTGGAGGGATTCTGATCATGGCCAGTGAATCGAAGCGCCTGGTGGCGGTGAAGGCGAAAGTGGACCGCAGCAAGGCCTACCACCTCGACGAAGCGATCACGCTCGTCAGGGGCAACGCCACCGCCAAGTTCAACGAGTCGATCGACATCGCGATCAATCTCGGCGTCGATGCCAAGAAGTCGGATCAGGTGGTGCGGGGATCCGTCGTGCTGCCCA
This sequence comes from Betaproteobacteria bacterium, assembly GCA_031393885.1. Classification (GTDB taxonomy): domain Bacteria; phylum Pseudomonadota; class Gammaproteobacteria; order Burkholderiales. The sequence goes on from JANMWG010000327.1 coordinate 1,767, forward strand.
AAGGCACTGGCAAGAGCGTTCGTGTGGCCGTTTTCGCCCAGGGTGAAGCTGCCAAGGCGGCGCTTGCCGCCGGTGCGGAAATCGTGGGCATGGAAGACCTCGCCGAGAAGATCAAGGGCGGCACCATCGATTTCGATGTATGCATCGCCGCCCCCGATGCGATGCGGGTGGTTGGCCAGCTGGGCCAGATTCTCGGTCCGCGCGGTCTGATGCCGAACCCGAAGGTCGGCACGGTGACGCCGAATGTCGCCGAGGCCGTCCGGAATGCCAAGGCCGGTCAGGTGCAGTACCGCACCGACAAGGGCGGCATCGTGCAATGCACGATCGGACGGGCTTCGTTCGAGCCGCAAGCGCTTCGCGAGAATCTTCTCGCACTGGTCGATGCCCTCAACAAGGCGCGGCCGGCGGCAGCCAAGGGCATCTATCTGCGCAAGCTGTCGCTCTCCAGCACCATGGGGCCCGGCGTGCGCATCGATTCAAGCAGTCTCCAGGCGCAGCCGCAGTAGCCGCGAGACAACGCCGGTTCCGCAAGAATTGCGGGCCCGGTAACAGAACTTTGTGGGATCGCCGGTACGCTGAAAGGCGCGCGGGCGATGTGTCAAAGACCGTTGGAGCCGCGAGGCTTAATCGGTGGCAGGCGATGATGAGCCGCTGTTTCTCGTTATTTCCCTCCAGCGTCCAACGCAGACGGTGTGCCCGACAGCAGGAAGATCGAAGTTCCGCGATGTCCGCCGCAAGGCGGGCGTCGCGGCGTGATTCAACCTGGAAGATGGTCGCCGTGACGGGGGGGTCGCCGCAGTGCCGGGCGGTCTCGAACTTCAAGCGCTAGGAGGCAAGACCTTGGGTCTGAATCTGGAGCAGAAAAAGGCGGTGGTGGCCGGTGTCGGTGCGGAAGTCGCACAGGCGCAGGCAATCGTGCTCGCCGAGTACCGTGGACTGGGAGTGAGCCACATGACGTCGCTGCGTGCCAAGGCGCGGGAGTCGGGTGTCTATTTCCGTGTCCTGCGCAACACCCTCGCACGGCGGGCGGTGGCGGATACGCCGTTTGCCGGGCTGGCTGGTCAGATGATCGGTCCGCTCGCGTACGGCATGTCGGCCGATCCGGTCGCGGTCGCGAAGGTGATGCACGAGTACTCGAAAGGCAACGACAAGTTCGTGATTCGCGGTGGTGCGATGAAGAACGTCGTGATGTCCCCCAAGGACATCGCTGCGCTCGCCACGCTGCCGAGCCGCGATGAGCTTCTGGCCAAGTTGCTGGGCACCATGCAGGCGCCGATCGCAATGTTCGTGCGGACACTGAACGAAGTGCCGTCGCGCTTCGTCCGGACCGTAGCGGCCGTGCGCGACGCTCGCGGGCAGTCGGCCTGAAGCGGAACCACCCGACGACGATCTGTCCCGGTCCTGGCGCCGATGGCGCCGGCCGGAACCAACCTTACAGGAGCAATCATGGCTGTAGCCAAAGCTGAAATTCTGGACGCGATCGCGAACATGACCGTTCTCGAACTGTCGGACCTCATCAAGGAAATGGAAGTGAAGTTCGGTGTCTCCGCCGCCGCCGCTGCCGTTGCGGTTGCGGCCCCGGCTGCCGCTGCCGCGGCGGTCGAGGAGCAAACCGAGTTCACCGTGATTCTCGCCAAGATCGGCGACAACAAGGTGAACGTGATCAAGGCGGTGCGGGAAGTGACCGGCCTGGGCCTCAAGGAAGCCAAGGACCTGGTCGACGGCGCGCCGAAGCCGGTCAAGGAAGCGATCCCGAAGGCGGAAGCCGACGCGATCGCCAAGAAGCTGACAGAAGCCGGCGCCACGGCGGAAGTCAAGTAACCGCGAGCCTGTGTACCTGCAACAGGCTGGCGGGCGACCGCCAGCCTGTTCTCATCTTCGAGCCCAGCCACCATCACACAGCGCCGTCCACCTGTTTTCGGTTGCCGCCCAAGCCGGGCGTGTTGTGTCATGGCCGTTGCCGGCTCGGCCGGGAAACGATGTTGCGCCAATCGCGCCCTGTCGTAGTCCGGCCCCGATGTCTTGTTCGTTCTTCGTACCACTGCGGTTCGCCGCAGCCCCGTTAACTCTTACGCGGAGTGGTGATGACCTATTCGTTCACTGAGAAGAAGCGCATTCGCAAGAGCTTTGCCAAGCGCGCATCCGTGCTCCAGGTGCCGTATCTGCTTGCCATGCAGATCGAGTCATTCGCCGCGTTCCTGCAGGCCAATGTCGCGCCTGAAAGCCGCAGCAACCAGGGGTTGCAGGCGGCCTTCACGTCGATATTCCCGATTTCGAGCCACTCCGGCAATGCCCGGCTCGACTTCCTGAGTTTCAGGCTCGGCACGCCGCCGTTCGATGTCAAGGAGTGCCAGCAACGGGGCCTCACCTTCGCGGCGCCGCTGCGCGCCAAGGTCCGACTCACCATCATGGACCGTGAAGCGCCGAAGCCAACGGTCAAGGAAGCGAAAGAGCAGGAGGTCTACATGGGCGAGATTCCGCTCATGACCGACACCGGCTCCTTCGTCATCAATGGCACCGAGCGGGTCATCGTCTCGCAGCTTCACCGCTCGCCTGGCGTGTTCTTCGAGCACGACCGCGGCAAGACCCACAGCTCGGGCAAGCTGCTGTTCTCGGCACGGATCATCCCCTACCGTGGATCCTGGCTCGATTTCGAGTTCGACCCGAAAGACTATCTGTACTTCCGCGTCGACCGTCGCCGCAAGATGCCGGTCACGATCTTGCTCAAGGCCATCGGCCTCACGCCGGAGCAGATCCTGAAGGCGTTCTTCGACTTCGATACCTTCCATCTGGGCGACACCCAGGTGCAGTTCGAGATCGTCCCCGAGCGGCTGCGTGGCGAAACCGCGCGCTTCGACATCTCGGCCAAGGGCAAGCTGATCGTCGGCAAGGACAAGCGCATCACCGCGAAGCACGTCCGCGACATCGAAGCGGCCGGGCTCAAGAAGATCGAGGTCACCGACGAGTTCCTGCTCGGACGCGTCCTCGCGCACAACGTGGTGAATCCCGAAACCGGCGAGATCGTCGCCATGGCCAACGACGAGATCACGGCGGAGATCGACACCAAGCTCAAGGCCATGGGCGTCAAGACCGTTCGCACGATCTACACCAACGACCTCGACCACGGCGCCTACATTTCGTCGACGCTTCGCATCGACGACTCCACCGACCAGCAGTCGGCCCAGGTTGCCATCTACCGCATGATGCGGCCCGGCGAACCGCCGACCGAAGACGCGGTGAAGACGTTGTTCCAGGGTTTGTTCTACAACCCCGATCGCTACGACCTCTCGGCGGTCGGCCGGATGAAGTTCAATCGCCGTGTCGGGCGCGACGAGCTGCTCGGACCGATGACCCTGTCGAACGAAGACATCGCGGCCGTGATCAAGATCCTGGTCGAGCTGCGCAACGGCCGTGGCGAGATCGACGACATCGATCATCTCGGTAATCGTCGCGTGCGCTCGGTGGGCGAACTGGCCGAGAACCAGTTCCGTGCCGGACTGGTGCGCGTGGAGCGCGCGGTGAAGGAGCGTCTGTCGCAGGCGGAATCCGAGAACCTCATGCCGCACGACCTGATCAATGCCAAACCGGTCAGCGCCGCCGTACGCGAGTTCTTCGGGTCGAGTCAGTTGTCGCAGTTCATGGACCAGACCAATCCCCTGTCGGAAGTGACTCACAAGCGGCGCGTGTCCGCCCTCGGCCCGGGTGGCCTGACCCGTGAGCGCGCCGGTTTCGAGGTGCGCGACGTACACCCCACCCACTACGGGCGCGTGTGCCCGATCGAGACGCCCGAAGGCCCGAACATCGGCCTCATCAACTCGCTCGCGTTGTACGCCCAGACCAACAGCTACGGCTTCCTCGAGACGCCCTACCGGGTGGTTACCGACGGCCGTGTCACCGACGAGATCCACTACCTCTCGGCCATCGAAGAGGGCAAGTACGTGATCGCCCAGGCCAACGCCTCGGTCGACAAGAAGGGCAAGCTGATCGACGAGCTCGTGTCGTGCCGCAATCACAACGAGTTCATGCTTTCCGGTCCGGACAAGGTGCAGTACATGGACGTCGCGCCGGCCCAGATCGTGTCGGTCGCCGCCTCGCTGATCCCGTTCCTCGAGCACGACGACGCCAACCGCGCGCTGATGGGCTCCAACATGCAGCGCCAAGCCGTGCCTTGCCTGCGAGCCGAAAAGCCGCTGGTCGGTACCGGCATCGAACGCACGGTCGCCATCGACTCGGGCACTGTCGTGCAATCTCGGCGCGGCGGCGTGGTCGACTATGTCGACGCGAGCCGCATCGTGGTGCGGGTCAACGACGACGAAACCGGCGCCGGTGAAGTCGGTGTGGACATCTACAACCTGACCAAATACACGCGCTCGAACCAGAACACGAACATCAACCAGCGGCCGCTCACCAAGGTGGGCGACAAGCTCGCGCGCGGCGACGTGGTGGCCGACGGCGCCTCGACCGACATGGGTGAGCTCGCTCTCGGCCAGAACCTGCTGGTCGCGTTCATGCCCTGGAACGGCTACAACTTCGAGGATTCGATCCTGATTTCCGAGCGCATCGTCGCCGACGACCGCTTCACCTCGATCCACATCGAGGAGCTGTCGGTGGTTGCGCGCGACACCAAGCTCGGACCCGAGGAAATCACCCGCGACATTTCCAATCTGAGCGAAGCTCAGCTCGGCCGCCTCGACGAGTCGGGCATTGTCTACATCGGTGCCGAGGTCGAAGCGGGCGATGTCCTGGTGGGCAAGGTGACACCGAAGGGCGAAACCCAGCTGACCCCGGAAGAGAAGCTGCTGCGGGCGATCTTCGGCGAAAAGGCGTCCGACGTGAAGGACACCTCGCTGCGGGTGCCGTCGGGCATGACCGGCACCGTCATCGACGTTCAGGTGTTCACCCGCGAGGGCATCGAGCGCGACAAGCGCGCCCAGCAGATCATCGACGACGAACTCAAGCGTTACAAGACCGACCTCGGCGACCAGTACCGCATCGTCGAATCCGACGCCTTCGCCCGTATCGAGCGCCTGCTGCTCAACAAGACCGCCAACGGTGGTCCGAAGAAGCTGGCCAAGGGCGCCAAGATCGCCAAGTCCTATCTCGACGACGTCGAACGTCATTCGTGGTTCGACATCCGTCTCACCGAAGACGATGCCCAGGCGCAGCTCGAGCAGCTCAAGGACAGCCTTGCGCAGAAGCGCGTCGAGTTCGACGCGGCGTTCGAGGTGAAGAAGAAGAAGCTCACCAGTGGCGACGAACTGCCGCCGGGCGTGCAGAAGATGGTGAAGGTCTACCTGGCCGTGAAGCGCCGGCTGCAGCCCGGCGACAAGATGGCTGGCCGTCACGGCAACAAGGGCGTGATCTCGAAGATCGTTCCGATCGAGGACATGCCGCATACCGCCGAGGGCGTGCCGATGGACATCGTACTCAATCCGCTCGGCGTGCCGTCGCGGATGAACGTGGGTCAGATCCTCGAAACGCACCTCGGCTGGGCCGCGAAGGGCTTGGGCAAGCGCATCGGCGACCTGGTTGCCGCGCAGGCCAAGATCGCCGATCTGCGCGAGACGCTGGAATTGATCTACAACTCCAGCGGCAAGTCCGAGGAGATCAAGGATTTCAGCGATGAGGAAGTGCTGGATCTGTGTCGCAACCTGACCCCGGGCGTGCCGTTCGCGACGCCGGTTTTCGACGGCGCCAACGAAGACGAGATCAAGAACATGCTCGAACTCGCCGGCCTGCCGCGTTCCGGGCAGATTCAGCTCTCCGATGGTCGCACCGGCGAGGCGTTCGAGCGCTTGGTCACCGTCGGTTACATGCATGTGCTGAAGCTGCATCACCTCGTCGACGACAAGATGCACGCGCGCTCCACCGGGCCGTACTCCCTGGTGACGCAGCAGCCGCTCGGTGGCAAGGCGCAGTTCGGCGGTCAGCGCTTCGGCGAAATGGAGGTCTGGGCGCTCGAAGCCTACGGCGCCTCGTACACCTTGCAGGAGATGCTCACCGTCAAGTCGGATGACGTAGCCGGTCGCACCAAGGTCTACGAGAACATCGTCAAGGGCGAGCACAAGATCGATGCCGGCATGCCGGAGTCGTTCAACGTGCTGGTCAAGGAAATCCGCTCGCTGGCGATCGACATCGATCTCGCCCGTTATTGATTCACGGCGGTTCGGCATTGCCGATACCGAGCTGTCAGATATGTACGCAGCCTAACTGGGAGTGCACATGAAAGCGCTACTGGATTTGTTCAAGCAGGTCACCCAGGAAGAAGAGTTCGATGCCATCAAGATCGGACTCGCCTCGCCGGAAAAGATCCGTTCGTGGTCATACGGGGAGGTCAAGAAACCCGAGACCATCAACTACCGGACTTTCAAGCCCGAGCGCGACGGCCTGTTCTGCGCCAAGATCTTCGGGCCGGTAAAGGACTACGAGTGCCTGTGTGGCAAGTACAAACGGCTCAAGCATCGCGGCGTGATCTGCGAGAAGTGCGGCGTCGAAGTCACTTTGTCGAAGGTGCGGCGCGAGCGCATGGGGCATATCGAGCTCGCGAGCCCGACGGCGCACATCTGGTTCCTCAAGTCGCTGCCGTCGCGTCTGGGCATGGTGCTCGACATGACGCTGCGCGACATCGAACGCGTGCTCTATTTCGAAGCCTACGTCATCACCAATTCCGGTATGACGCCGCTGATCGCCGGTCAACTGCTGTCGGAGGACGACTACCTCGCCAAGATGGAGGAGTACGGCGACGAGTTCTCGGCCTCGATGGGCGCCGAGGGCATCCGGGCGTTGCTGCGCAACCTCGAGCTCAATCGCGAGGTCGACAAGCTGCGCAAGGATCTCGAAGCCACCGAGTCCGAAACCAAGATCAAGAAGTTCTCCAAGCGCCTGAAGGTGCTCGAGGCGTTCCAGAAGTCGGGTATCAAGCCCGATTGGATGGTCATGGAAGTGCTGCCGGTGCTGCCGCCCGAACTGCGCCCGCTGGTGCCGCTGGACGGCGGTCGTTTCGCGACCTCCGACCTCAACGACCTTTATCGCCGCGTGATCAACCGCAACAATCGTCTCAAGCGGTTGCTGGAACTGAAGGCGCCCGAAATCATCGTCCGCAACGAGAAGCGCATGTTGCAGGAGGCCGTCGACTCTCTGCTCGACAATGGACGCCGCGGCAAGGCCATGACCGGCGCCAACAAGCGCCCGCTCAAGTCGCTCGCCGACATGATCAAGGGCAAGGGTGGTCGTTTCCGCCAGAACCTGCTCGGCAAGCGCGTCGACTACTCCGGACGCTCGGTGATCGTGGTCGGTCCGCAGCTCAAGCTGCACCAGTGCGGGCTGCCGAAGAAGATGGCGCTCGAACTGTTCAAGCCGTTCATCTTCCACAAGCTCGAGGTCCTCGGCCTGGCCACCACCATCAAGGCGGCCAAGCGGCTGGTCGAAGCCGAGGTTCCCGAAGTCTGGGACATCCTCGAGGAAGTCATCCGCGAACATCCGGTCATGCTCAACCGGGCGCCGACCCTGCACCGCCTTGGCATCCAGGCGTTCGAACCGGTCCTGATCGAAGGCAAGGCGATCCAGCTTCACCCCCTGGTGTGCGCCGCCTTCAACGCCGACTTCGACGGTGACCAGATGGCGGTTCACGTGCCACTGTCGATCGAGGCGCAGATGGAAGCGCGCACGCTGATGCTGTCGTCGAACAACGTGCTGTCGCCCGCCAATGGCGATCCGATCATCGTCCCGTCGCAGGATATCGTGCTGGGTCTCTACTACGTCACCCGCGAACGCGTGAACGCCCGTGGTCAGGGCATGCTCTTCAGCGACGTGAGCGAGATGGCCCGCGCCTACGAGACGCGCCAGGTGGACGTGAGCGCCAAGGTGCACGTGCGTATCCATGAAAAATATTTCGCCGAGGACGGCTCCCTGAAGGACCGGACGACGCGTTACGAGACCACGGTCGGCCGCGCGCTCCTGTCGGAGATCCTGCCGCCCGGACTGCCGTTCCCGCTGATCAACAAGGCGCTGAAGAAGAAGGAGATCTCCAAGCTGATCAACGCCTCGTTCCGTCGCTGCGGGCTGCGCGAAACGGTGATCTTCGCCGATCGCCTGATGTACATGGGCTTCAGCATGGCGACCCGCGCGGGCATCTCGATCTGCGTCGACGACATGCAGGTGCCGCCGCAGAAGGAGCAGATCATCGCTTCCGCCGAGAAGGAAGTGCAGGAGATCGAGGCGCAATACACCTCCGGTCTCGTGACCCAGGGCGAGCGCTACAACAAGGTGGTCGACATCTGGGGCCGGGCCGGGGATGTGGTGGCCAAGGCCATGATGGAGCAGCTCGGCACCGAACCGGTGATGAAATGGGACGAGGGCACGTCGGCCTGGGCCCAGGCCACCGACGCGGCTGGTGCGCCGATGACGCAGGAGTCGTTCAACTCCATCTACATGATGGCGGACTCCGGTGCGCGCGGCTCCGCTGCGCAGATCCGGCAACTCGCGGGCATGCGCGGCCTGATGGCCAAGCCCGATGGCTCCATCATCGAGACGCCGATCACCACCAATTTCCGCGAAGGTCTCAACGTATTGCAGTACTTCATCTCGACGCACGGTGCGCGCAAGGGCTTGGCCGATACCGCGCTCAAGACCGCGAATTCGGGCTATCTCACGCGCCGTCTCGTCGACGTCACCCAGGATCTGGTCGTGACCGAAGACGACTGCGGTACCGTCAATGGCGTCGCCATGAAGGCGCTGGTCGAGGGCGGCGAAGTGGTCGAGGCACTGCGGGAGCGAATCCTCGGCCGCGTATGCGCCGACGATGTCGCCCATCCGGAGAGCGGCAACGTCCTGTATCCGTCGGGCGCCCTGCTCGACGAGGACGCTGTCGATGCCATCGAATTGCTCGGCATCGATGAGGTCAAGGTGCGCACCCCGCTCACCTGCGATACGCGCTACGGCTTGTGCGCCAATTGTTACGGCCGCGATCTCGGTCGTGGCGTGCTGGTCAATGTCGGCGAGGCCGTCGGTGTGATCGCCGCGCAGTCGATCGGCGAGCCCGGCACCCAGCTCACGATGCGTACCTTTCACATCGGTGGCGCGGCATCGCGGACGGCGGTGGCCAGCCAGATCGAGAGCAAGTCGAACGGCATCGCCCGCTTCAGCCCGCTGATGCGCTACGTCACCAATGCCCGTGGCGAACAGGTCGCCATCTCCCGTTCCGGCGAAGTTCAGATCTTCGATGACAACGGCCGCGAGCGTGAAGGCCACAAGGTTCCTTATGGCGCCACGCTGATGGTTGCCGACGGCGGCAAGGTGAGGGCCGGTTCGGTACTCGCCAACTGGGATCCGCACACGCGCCCCATCATCACCGAGTACGCCGGCAAGGTCAGGTTCGAGAATGTCGAGGAGGGTGTCACGGTCGCCAAGCAGATCGATGAGGTGACCGGACTCTCGACCCTGGTGGTGATCGACCCGAAGCGCCGCGGCACCGCCGCGACCAAGGGTGTGCGTCCGCAGGTGAAGCTGCTCGACGAGGAAAGCCATGAGGTGCGGCTGGCGGCAACCGACCAGCCGGTCAACTATACCTTCCAGACCCACTCCATCATCACCGTCAAGGATGGTCAGCAGGTGCAGGCCGGCGAAGTCCTCGCCCGCATCCCGCAGGAAACCGCCAAGACCAAGGACATCACCGGCGGCCTGCCGCGGGTGGCGGAACTGTTCGAGGCGCGCTCGCCCAAGGATGCCGGGATGCTGGCTGAAGTCACGGGCACCGTGTCGTTCGGCAAGGACACCAAAGGCAAGCAACGCCTGGTGATCACCGATCTCGACGCGGTTGCCCACGAGTTCCTGATCCCGAAGGAGAAGCACATGCTGGTGCACGACGGCCAGGTGGTCAACAAGGGCGAGTCGATCGTCGATGGCGACCGCGATCCGCACGACATCCTGCGCCTGCAGGGCGTCGAGGCATTGGCGCGGTACATCACCGATGAGGTGCAGGAGGTCTATCGACTGCAGGGGGTGAAGATCAACGACAAGCATATCGACGTGATCGTCCGGCAGATGCTGCGCCGGGTCCAGATCGTCAACGCCGGGGATACCCGCTTCATCATCGGCGAACAGGTCGAGCGGGCCGACCTTTTCGACGAGAACGACCGCATTCTCGCTGAGGGCAAGCAGGCGGGCACCTACGAGCACGTGCTGCTGGGTATCACCAAGGCGTCGCTATCGACCGACTCGTTTATTTCGGCGGCATCGTTCCAGGAAACCACACGGGTTCTTACCGAAGCCGCGATCATGGGCAAGCGCGACGACCTGCGTGGTCTCAAGGAAAACGTCATCGTCGGCCGTCTGATTCCCGCCGGTACCGGTCTGGCCTACCACAATGCGCGCAAGCAGCAGGCGTTGCGTGGCGAGCCCGACCTGTTCGGGAAGTCCGAGGCCGAGGGAGAAGCCACCGTTACGGCCGACAATGAGCAGGTTGCTTGACAGTAACGTACCCACTACCTACACTCCGCGGTCTTTTTTCCTCGTCGCAGCCGTCGATACACAGTCGACATGGAATGCGCGAAACCACTTCAACGACAGTGAGCGGGACGGCTCTGACAGTGCCGTCCCGGTTTTTTGGGCAACCGAAAACATGCCAACGATCAGCCAGTTGGTTCGCAAACCGCGAACCAGACTCATAACGAAGAGCAAGGTGCCGGCACTGCAGCAGTCGCCGCAGCGTCGAGGGGTGTGCACCCGTGTCTACACCACCACCCCCAAGAAGCCGAATTCGGCTTTGCGGAAGGTCGCCAAAGTCCGGCTCACCAATGGTTTCGAGGTCATCAGTTATATCGGTGGCGAAGGCCACAACCTCCAGGAACATTCGGTGGTCATGATCCGCGGTGGCCGGGTGAAAGATTTGCCGGGTGTGCGCTACCACATCGTTCGCGGCAGCCTCGATACGCAAGGCGTCAAGGACCGCAAGCAGAGCCGCTCCAAGTACGGCACCAAGCGGCCCAAGTAATTCCGCTCACTGTAATTTTGCCCATTTGAGCGCAGACCAGCTCCGCATTTTCAGCCAGCAGATCGAATTCCGAGGAAGCCATGCCCAGACGCCGTGAGGTCGCCAAACGCGAAATCCTGCCCGACCCCAAGTTCACCAGCCAGGACGTTTCCAAGTTCATCAACGTCCTGATGACCAGTGGCAAGAAGTCGGTGGCCGAACGCATCATGTACGGTGCGTTTGCGCAGATTTCAAAGAAGACCGGCAAGGACCCGCTCGAGGTCTTCAACCAGGCACTTCAGAACGTGCGCCCGATGGTTGAGGTCAAGAGTCGTCGCGTGGGCGGCGCCAACTATCAGGTTCCGGTCGAGGTTCGCGCGATCCGGCGCACCGCGCTGGCAATGCGCTGGTTGCGTGAAGCCGCGCGCAAGCGTTCCGAGAAGTCCATGGGCCAGCGTCTGGCCGGTGAGCTTGCCGAGGCATCCGAGGGTCGTGGCGGCGCCATGAAGAAGCGCGAAGAAGTGCACCGCATGGCGGAGGCCAACAAGGCTTTCTCGCACTACCGCTTCTGAGAGCTGGCGAGATCACCGACAACGTACCGGCACGAAACGCTCCAAGGTTACCGAAATGCCCCGTTCCACTCCCATCGACCGTTATCGCAACATCGGCATCATGGCCCACATCGACGCGGGCAAAACCACGACGACCGAACGCATCCTGTTTTACACCGGGGTGTCGCACAAGATCGGCGAGGTGCACGACGGCGCCACGGTGATGGACTGGATGGAGCAGGAGCGGGAGCGCGGCATCACCATCACTTCCGCCGCCACCACGTGTTTCTGGAAGGGGATGGAAAACAACTATCCCGAGCACCGCATCAACATCATCGACACGCCTGGCCACGTCGATTTCACCATCGAGGTCGAGCGCAGTCTGCGGGTGCTCGACGGCGCCTGCACGGTGCTGTGTGCGGTCGGCGGCGTGCAGCCGCAAACCGAGACGGTGTGGCGCCAGGGCAACAAATATGGTGTTCCCCGGCTTCTGTTCGTGAACAAGATGGACCGCCAGGGCGCCAATTTCATGCGTGTCTACGAGCAGGTGAAGCAGCGCCTGAAGGCGAGTCCGGTGCCGATCCAGTTGCCGATCGGGGCCGAAGACGGTTTCGAAGGGGTGATCGACCTGGTGAAGATGAAAGCCATCTTCTGGGATGAGGCGAGCCAGGGCATGAAGTTCGAAGAGCGCCCGATTCCCGAGGCGCTGGTTGCGGAGGCGCTGACCTGGCGCGAGCGGATGCTCGAATCGGCGGCCGAGGCGAGCGAAGACCTGATGAACAAATACCTCGAGGATGGCGATCTGTCGATCGAGGATTTGAAGCTCGGGCTGCGCACCCGTACCATCGGAAACGAAATCTTCCCGATGCTCTGCGGCTCCGCGTTCAAGAATAAGGGCGTGCAGGCGATGCTCGACGCCGTGATCGATTACCTGCCGGCGCCGGTCGACATCCCCGACGTGAAAGGCTTGCTCGAGAACGGCGACGCCACCACCCGCCGTCCGAGCGACGACGAGGCGTTTTCCGGCTTGGCGTTCAAGATCATGACCGACCCGTTCGTCGGGCAGCTGATCTTCTTCCGGGTGTACTCCGGTGTCGTCACCTCGGGCGACACGATCTACAACCCGGTGAAGCGCCGCAAGGAGCGCATCGGTCGAATCCTGCAGATGCACGCCAACCAGCGTGAGGAAATCAAGGAAGTCCGTGCCGGCGATATCGCCGCGGCGGTCGGCCTAAAGGAAGCCACCACCGGCGATACGCTGTGCGATCCCGACAAGATCATCGTGCTGGAGCGGATGGAGTTTCCCGAGCCGGTGATCCACGTCGCGGTCGAACCCAAGACCAAGAGCGACCAGGAGAAGATGGGCATCGCCCTGAACCGCCTGGCCCTGGAAGACCCCTCGTTCCGCGTCCGCACCGACGAGGAGTCGGGTCAGACGATCATCTCGGGCATGGGCGAACTGCACCTCGAGATCATCGTCGACCGCATGAAACGCGAGTTCAGTGTCGAAGCCAACGTCGGCGCCCCCCAGGTCGCGTACCGCGAGGCCATCCGCAAGCAGGTCGAAGTCGAGGGCAAGTTCGTCAAGCAATCAGGTGGCAAGGGTCAGTACGGCCATGTCTGGCTCAAGCTCGAGCCGCACGAGGCCGGCAAGGGCTTCGAATTCGTCGACGCGATCAAGGGCGGCGTGGTTCCGCGCGAATTCATCCCGGCCGTCAGGAAGGGTCTCGAAGAGACGCTGCCGAACGGCGTGCTCGCCGGCTTCCCGGTGGTGGATGTCAAGGTCACCTTGTTCGACGGCTCGTATCATGAGGTCGATTCGAACGAAAACGCCTTCAAGATGGCGGCGTCGATCGGGTTCAAGGACGGCATGCGCAAGGCCAATCCGGTCCTGCTCGAACCGATGATGGCGGTCGAGGTGGAGACCCCCGAAGACTTCATGGGCAACGTGGTGGGCGATCTCAGTTCCCGTCGCGGCATGATCCAGGGCATGGACGATCTGGCGCCGGGCATCAAGGCGATCAAGGCCGAGGTACCGCTGGCGGAGATGTTCGGGTATTCCACCGCGCTGCGGTCTGCAACCCAGGGCCGGGCCACCTACACGATGGAATTCAAGCACTACGCCGAGGCGCCGAAGAACGTCGCAGAAGCAATCATCAACAAGAAATAACGTCGGACTCAGCACAAGGGGGGCACATCATGGCGAAGGGCAAGTTCCAGCGGACGAAACCGCACGTGAACGTAGGGACGATCGGACACGTGGATCACGGGAAGACGACGTTGACGGCGGCGATCACCACAGTGCTGGCGAGCAAGTTCGGTGGCGAGGCGAAGAAATAC
>JANMWG010000475.1:0-3445 GCA_031393885.1 Betaproteobacteria bacterium
GTGCCTGCGGGCGCAGCCCTCGTAGTCGACCCGCTTCGCCATGCTCATGTCTTGGCCTTTCTGCCACGTTTAGGCGTCGTCACGGCCGGCTTCCATGCGCGCAACTCGTCCAGCGTGAACTGCAGGGCCCGCGCCTCGTCAGTGACGAAGCTCTCGTAATAGTCACCCATGCGTGCGCCGAAGTCGGGGTTCATCTCGTTGTGCCACTGTTTGAGCCAGGGAAGCAGTTCGAGCAGGCCGGCCAGCAGGGGTTGCAGCCGCTCGGGGCTCCAACCTTCGCGCTCTTTCATGTCGATGAAGGTCGAGGCCAGCGCCATCGCTTGCTGCAAGTGGTCCCAGCCCGCCCAGGCGATGGGCAGGCTGCCGTCGGCGCCGCGTTCGCAGCCGGGGTAGCTGACCCAGCGTTCCTTGGGCACATCCAGGCCGCCGCGCAGGTGCCAGACGTCGGCCTTCAGGAAGTCTTTGCTCTGGTACTTGGGCGGCACGGGGATCTTGCCGACCTCGTTGTCCTTGCGCTCCACCTTCTGCTGCGCGATCTCCTGGGCCAACCGGTCCTCGACCCAGGCGATTGCGTCGGGCGTTGAGGCGTTGCCGAACCGCTTCACGGCTTGCGCTTGCAGTTCCTCGCGCCAGCCCGGCGCTTCGGCTTGCACTTCGGCGTCGACGCGGTCCTCATGCCGCTGCAGGGCCCAGGTGGCTTGCCACTGTTCGCATTTGCGCAGGCCGGTGTCGGCGTAGCGCAGCACGGGCAGGAACGGCACCGACTCGGTGGCGACCAGGTCTGATACCAACTGCAGTAGCTGAAAGTCGGCACGACCGGCGTACAGCGCGGCCACCTGCATGAAGTCGGGATCGCGCTGCATGGCGTCGGCCAGGCGATGGGCGGAGGTCAGTTGCGGGGGCTGGTCGGCCGATGCGGGCCACAGCGCCGGCGCCTCCAGCCGGCCCAGCAGCCAGGCGCGCAGCGCGGTTTGCTCCAGATCGGCCCACTTCGGTGAGTTCCAGCGGCGTTTGAACTCGGGCCGCTCGATCAGGCCGATCGACTTGTTGGTCTCGATCAAGTCGATGCGGCGTTGGACGACGCGGCGGTAGGGCTCGGGCCAGAGTGCGGGGATCTCGGTGATGGGCGTGGAACCGTGACGTTCGAACCAGGTGGTCGTCTCTGTCCCTGCGGCCATGCGGCGGGCTAGAACGATCTCGAATGCCCGTTCCCCCAAGCTCACTTCGACCGTAGCGACATGTTCCACCTCATCGGAGGAGGTGCCAGCCGGCAGCAGGCCATAGAGCCGGTAGCAGCGCCAGTCCAATTCGTCCTGGCCGGCGATCATCAGTCGACGAAGGTGGGCCGCCTGTTCGCGGGCGGCGTCAAGATTCGCACGGGTGGGGAGGTTGTCAGTGGACAAAAAAGCCGCAGGTTGCAGCCCGGTCAGTTGGCGAGCCTGGGCGTCGAGACGAGCGGCGATGTCAATTGGTCGATTCTTGGCAAGCGGGAACTCGGCCACCTTTGTCGAGTTCAGAGCGTAGAAGTCCTCGAATGGAGATGTGCGCTGCCTCGCGCCGTGTTGATCGACCGTGCTGCCCTTGTTGTGGCAAACCTGCTTTAGCCAGAAACAAGCAACTGACGAATTCAACAGCCCGAGCAAGCCCAGGTGCTCGTCTTCGCTGCTGCCAGCGGGCAGCTTGATGACTGGCGCGGTACGGTTGAAGACCTTTCCACCTCGGTCGAGGACGAAGTGGTTGTGGGTGGCGATGTCCGCGTAAGCGATACCCAGCGGCACGCGGAAACGATCCGGGAAAAACATGGAGTGCTCGTACCAACGGAGCCCTCTGTCCTCAATGTTGTTTCCGTAGTCGCTACGGCCCCGCAAGTGAGTCCGGAAGGTCCAGGCGTGTTTTATCAAAGGTGCCGGGACGCTGTCCGCGACTTCACCCGTGGATTGGTCATATGGAAAGATCGCCTCGGTATCGGACGCAAGCACGTAGTCACGAACCGCTTCACCTTCTACAAGTGGGACAACCCACGATCTCGCGCCGTGCCGACGTGCCCAGCCATTGGCGACGAAGAAGACCGCGTCCTCCCCCGTATGCGTGGTACGCCCTATCGCCGTTGTGCGCTCCTTCAAAAGCTCGGCCGACGTCTCATTGAGCAATTCAAGAAGATCAGCCGCGCCACCCCCACCGATGCTCCACGGATGCTTGCCAAACGTTGCCCGCGGCGTATCCGCTACGCTCACGAAATCGCTCTCACTCCCCGCCCGGTCGATCTGGCCGACGATGGCGCTCCACACCAGCCCGTGCGCCGGATCATCAGGCGTGCTCGGCTCACCCTTGATGCCCATGACGGTGCGCACGCCCTCGCTCACGGGTGGCCGATGCCGCCCAAACAGGATGACCGTTGGCGTGCCGTGTCCGGGGATGTAGGCGCCCGAGGTGTCGACCACATGCGTCAGGTCCAGTCGCCGCAGAACCTGCTCAATCAACTTGCTGCCGAACTCGCGCTTCATGAACGAGTTGGCGGTGATCAGGCCGACATAACCAGCGCCGTGGCCGCTGCCGCCCGCCGCTGCGGGCTGCAGCGCCAGCTCAAAGAACCGCTGGGTGAACGGCACACCAAGTGAGTATTGACGGTGGCAGCTGGCGTACTTGCGCCGATAGGCCGCGTTCAGCGCGGCGTCTTTGACGACGATGTAAGGCGGGTTGCCGACGACCGCGTGGTACTGCACGCCCAGGATGCGCTGCACGTCGGCCAGGTCTTCGCTGGCGTAGGCGTGGGCCAGCCCGCTGTCGGCGTGGCTGGCAGCGGCGTCGAACAGGTCGCCGCTTTCACTGCCGCTAAAGCGGCTGCCGTGCAACAGGCTGTCGCCGATGGCGACGTGGATATTGAAGTCGGGCGCATCGGCCAGGCGCTGCACCTGGCTGACCTGCAGCGCCGCCAGCAGCAGCCGAAAGCGCGCAATGGCCACCGCAAACGGGTTCAGATCGACACCGGCCACCGCATCGAGCGCCTTCTGCGCCACATCGGTCGGGTTGCGGCCAGGCTCGTTGCGCGCCCATTGCTCAACCAGGCGGTGGAAGGCGCCAAGCAGAAAGTGGCCCGAGCCGCAAGTCGGGTCGATCAGCCGCACCTGGCGGTAGCCGAACTCTTGGATGGCCGGCGTCAAGGCCCGGTCGAGGATGAATTCTTCGACAAACTCAGGCGTCTGCAGCAGCGCATAACGCTTGCGCGTGGCCTCGGACAGATCCTGGTACAGGTCGCCGAGAAAGCGGGTGTTCCAGGCCGGGTCGCTGAAGTCACGGACCAGCAGGCCCGAATCAGCAGCGACCTCTTGCCAGAACTTCATCACCGCCATCGCCGCGTCGCCGCTGATGCCCAACCGAAAAACCGGGTTGTGGGCCTCGTCGAAGAAGGTGTGCAAGCCGGGCAGCGCGCCAGCCTGCCGAAAGC
>JANMWG010000343.1:0-7689 GCA_031393885.1 Betaproteobacteria bacterium
TGTGTTCAACGAGCCCGGAGCCGTCGCATGAGCAGGCATCACGTGCAGGCATGCCATGGCGAACGCAACGTCCTCGTCGTGGCAGGCTACGACCGGCCGCTGCGTGAGTTGTTCCTGCAGGTGCTCGTCGAGCCCAGCGGCACGTCTGTTGCCGACGACGAGATCGTCTATTCCATGCCTATCCGTTTGCTTGCCAAGTGCCCTGCTCCAGGCTATCTTCGGGCTGTGGATCCACGCGGCTTTCCGACCACCCTCCCAGAATTTCAGCGTGTCTTCCCCAGCGACGCCGCCTGCGCAGCCTATCTGGAAAAACTGCGCTGGCCTGGCGGGTTCGCCTGCCCGACGTGCGGGACCGTCGGCGAGCCGTACCGTTTCCCGAAGCGGTCGTCGGTTGTCCTGCGGTGCCGTGGCTGCCAAGCCAATGTGTCGCTCACGGCGGGCACCGTCATGCAGGCCAGCCACATGCCGCTGTCGATGTGGTTCTGGGGCGCGTACCTCGTGAGGACCCAGACGCCCGGGCAGTCCGCCCTCCAGTTCCAGCGTCAGCTCGGCATCAGCCGCTACGAGACGGCGTTTCAGACGCCTTCACAAGTTGCGCGCCGGGATGGTGCGACCCGACCGCGACACCATTGGCGAGCACTACCCCGTCGAGATCGACGAAACGCTCGTAGGCGGGCGCACGCGTGGCGAAGGCCGGGGTGTCCACCACAAGGCGACAGTTGTTGGGGCCATCGAGGTGCGTCGCCGTCGTGAGGGCGATCACATTGAAGGCAAACCGCTCAAGCGTGCGACGTACGCCGGGCGACTGTCTGCAGGCCCCCGCCAGAGCGTCGATGCCGGCTCGGAAATCGATCGGCTCAACCGCCACCAGAATGCGCATGTGCGGTGTCAGCGCGATCACGGCGAGTTCAGGAAACCACTGCACAGGCCGGCCAAGCCGGCCAAGCCCGCGCCGTTGAGCTCCACGCGCATCGTCGCGCCGCGCCCATTGTGAAGCGCGATCACGCAGTCGTGCCGCTGCGCTGCGCTGGAGGCCGTCGCGCGAACCAACTCGACAAACCGGGTATCAGCACCCTTGCCGGACCGAACCCCGCCACCGACACCCTCCAGGCGCCTCTTCAGCCCGGAGTAGTCCAGGCGAAGCTCCTTCGAAATTCGCTACAGGCCATGCACCTTGACCATGTCCACCGCCACCGCCCACAGTTCTGCCGGAATACGACCACCGGCCTTGCGGCTTCCACGCCAGACACTAAATCTCTCAACGACATGCGCCAGGTTCTGGCCAGCCTCGCTTGCTTGCTCGATCTCCACCGTCGCATCCATCAGCCTTGCTCCTCATCCGGTTGAACTGGCAGATGAAGTTAGCAAGGACAGCGAGAAACTTCATGCAGGCTTGCCGGAGGGACGCTGTTCATGAGGCGGAGCGCGAATAACGAGATCATCGAATTTCGTCCGCGATGACGATGCGGGTGTTCTTTGTCAAAGCATGCTCTTCCAGTTCTCGCGGTAACTTCATAGACCGGATCCCGAACTATTGCAATGTAGCGTGATGCCTAACGCAATACGTTTGCGGCATCAGGGCTATCCAAGCCAGCGGCCACGCGTAGGAAGGTGTCGTATCGGCGCCCGCGCGGACGACGAAATCTCCAAAGCGGTCGCTCAAGGACCGCCGGTGCCAACCGGCATCAAAGGCGCGGTCTCACGGCACACACCAACAACCGGAACCGTCGCGCGCCCGCCGACCGGGAACTGAACGTCAGGAGGTTTCCCGCCAATGGCGAGGCGTTTCCCTACGCTTTCGACCATCCCGGCCTGCGCGGCCCGAAACACTTGACTTGGAAAATATCGGTGACACACTAAAAGAAAAGATGTGTGGCTGACGAACGCTCGGCGGGCAGTTGCTGTTGCCTGGTATGACCAGCGATTAGCCGCGCTCGGCGATCTGTTGCTCAGGCCGGACTGCGATCCTGAAGCCATGCCGTGTGCTCGACAAGTGAAGGGACGGCGGTTCCGCGCCCCTGTGTAGTGACGTGATCTCCTCCATGAAGGGGCTTAGATGCGACCGCCACCATTTGCTTACGCAGACCCTCGTCAATGCCACGAAGTTCTCGCGTTGCTCGCCCAATACGGCGATGACGCAAAGATCCTCGCGGGCGGCCAAAGCCTTCTCCCGATGTTGAACTTCCGGCTCGCACGTCCCGGCTATCTGGTGGACATCAACCACGTCGACGAACTCGATGGTATCCGGCCGCTCGGCGATGCAGGTCTGTCGATCGGCGCGATGACGCGGCATCGCACGGTCGAGCAATCCGCGCTCGTGCGCGAGCGCTGTCCGTTGCTTCACGAGGCCATCCAGCACGTCGGGCACCTCCAGATCCGGCATCGGGGAACCATCGGTGGCAGCCTCGCCCACGCGGATCCAGCTGCGGAACTCCCAGGCGTCGTCACCGCACTCGGTGCCACGCTGCGCATCCGCGGTGTGAAGGGCGAGCGCACCGTGAGGGCTAGCGAATTCTTCCTCGGTCCGCTGACCACCGCGATACGCGCCGACGAACTGCTGATCGCGGTCGAGATTCCCGACTGGCCAGTGGGAACAGGCATGGCATTCTGCGAGTTCAGCAGGCGCCAGGGTGACTTCGCCCTGTCGGGCGCCGCCGCCCTGGTTGCCCTGGACGTCAATGGCAATGTCGCACGTTGCGGGCTCGCGCTGATCGCTGTCGGCGGCCGGCCGTTCGACGGAAACGTGATCGTCACGGACCTCCTGAAGGGCGAAAAGCCCGCCGAAGCGCTTTGGCGCGCGGTGGCAGAGCGCGTCGGACAAGCGGTCGAACCCAACACTGACATCCACGCGCCGGCGGACTATCGCCGACACCTCGCCAAAGTCATGACGGCGAAGGCGCTGGCCATTGCGGTCCGGCGCACCGCGACCAAGTTGTAGGAGGATGAATGGACACTGAGCGCACGATCACGGTCACCGTCAACGGCACCTCGTATACGAGGAGCGTCCCGGTCAGGCAATTGCTCTCGGAATTCATCCGCGACGGTCTCGGACTGACCGGCACCCATGTCGGGTGCGAGCACGGCGTGTGCGGCAGTTGCACCGTGGTGCTCGACGGACAGACGGTGCGCTCCTGCCTGATGCTCGCGGCCCAGGCGAACGGGGCGGCTATCAAGACGGTCGAGGGCGTTGCACGAGGCGAAGCCCTGCACCCGATACAGGAGGCATTCTGGCAGGAGCACGGCCTGCAGTGCGGTTTCTGCACCTCGGGCATGCTGCTGACGGTGGAAGAGTTCCTGTCGACGAAGAAGAACCCGACCGAGGACGAGATCCGCCACGCGATATCCGGCAACCTCTGCCGCTGCACCGGATACCACAACATCGTCAAGGCAGTGGAAGCCGCCGACCGGCTCTGGGAGCGCTGACATGGGCGCCAACATGATGGGCGCCCGGGTGCGGCGCATCGAAGATCCCCGGCATCTGCGCGGCGTCGCGAATTTCGTCGACGACATCAAACTGCCCGGGATCCTGCACGCCGCCATGCTGCGCAGCCCGCACGCCCACGCGCGGATACGCCGTATCGACTTGTCCGCGGCGCGTGCCATGCCAGGCGTGGTGGACGTGTTCAGTCTGGCCGACGGTTGGGCGGACCCGCCGACGATTCCCGTGCTTGTGGGGGTCCCGTCGCTGCTGCCGTGTCCGCAATATCCCCTCGCCCGCGATCGCGTCCGTTACGTCGGGGAGCCGGTCGTCGTGATCGTGGCGGAAACCCGAGGCCTTGCGGAAGACGCGATGGAGTTGGTCGATGTCGACTACGACCCGCTGCCCGCACTGGCCGACTGCGACGCGGCCCAGAGACAAGGAGCCACGCTCCTGCACGATACCGTGCCCGGCAACATGGCTGCACGCTGGACGCAGGGGACCGGCGATGTCGCAAAGGCCTTCCAAGCCGCCGAACACGTCATCCGTGAGCAATTCCGGATGCAGCGCTACACCGGTGTGCCGATGGAGACGCGCGGCGTCCTGGCGACGACGGAACCCGTGTCCGGGGACCTGACGATCTGGAGTTCGGGCCAGTGGCCCCACACCCAGCGCTCCCTGACGGCGGCGCTGCTCGGGCTCGACGAGCAGCGCGTGCGCGTGATCCATCCCGATGTGGGCGGGGGCTTCGGCGTCAAGGCCGAGCTCTACCCGGAGGATCTCCTGATACCACTCGCGGCGAAACGCCTCGGGCGCGCGGTCAAGTGGATCGAGGATCGACAGGAGCATCTGCTGGGGATCGTACATGCCCGGCAGATGGCTTTCGACCTCGAACTCGCCCTGAAGAAGGATGGGACGATCCTCGGGCTGCGCGGGACGATCGTCAGCGATCAGGGCGCCTACTTTCGCACTCTGGGGACGATCAACCCTTCGCTGGCGATCACAGGGTTGCCCGGCCCATACCGCATCGAGCACTATTCCGCCGAGGTGCTGTGCGTACTGACCAACAAGAGCCCCTGCTCGCCCTATCGCGGCGCCGGCGGCCCGGAAGCTGTGTTCGCGCGCGAACGGTTGTTCGACATCGCGGCGCGCGAACTCGGGATGGATCCCGCTGAGTTCCGCATGAAGAACCTCCTGCCGCCGGAAGCATTGCCCTACGACACGGGACTCGAATCGGTGGAATCGAAGGTGGTTTTCGACTCGGGTAACTTCCCCGGCGCACTGAAGCAGGCGCTGGACAAGTTCGGCTATGCAGCCTTCCGACAGGCGCAGCGCGAGGCCCGCGCAGCCGGTCGACTGCGCGGGCTCGGGATCTGCGTCTATACCCAGATGGCATCGGTCGGCCCATACGAAAGTGCCGAAGTGAGTGTCGATGGTGCGGGCAAGATCACGGTCGTGACCGGAGCCGCACCCCAGGGCCAGGGGACCGGCACCGCACTCGCGCAGGTCGTAGCGGAATTGCTCGAGGTGCCGATCGATCAGATCAACGTCGTGTTCGGCGACACCGGACGCATCCCGTTCGGGGTGGGGACGTACGCGAGCCGGAATGCCGTGATGGCGGGCTCGGCGACCATGGAAGCAACCCGGCGGGTGCGCGAGAAGGCGTGCGTGATCGCGGCGGACTTGATGGAGGCTGCCGTCGCCGATGTCGAGTGGCGTGACGGCGCTGCAAGCATTGTCGGGGTCCCGGGCATGAAGCGCACGCTGGGTCAGATCGCCCAGGCCGCTAAACCGGGCGGCAAACGGCCGACCGGCATGGAACCGGGGCTCGAAGCGCGATACTACTTCGAGACGATGGAAGCGCCGTTTGCGTACGGCGTGCACCTCGCGGAGGTAGAAGTCGATCCCGACACCGGTGCGGTACAGATCTGCCGCTACGTCGTGGTCAACGACTGCGGAAGACTCATCAACCCGATGATCGTCGATGGCCAGATTGCCGGTGGCATCGCCCAGGGCGTAGGCGGCGCACTGCTCGAGGAACTGGTCTACGACGCGAATGGTCAGTTGCTGAACGCCAATCTCCTCGACTATCAACTCCCGACCAGTCTCGATCTGCCGAACATCGACATCAGCCACATCGAATCACCCTCCCCGATGAACCCCCTCGGGGTCAAGGGTGTCGGCGAAGGCGGAGCCATCGCGTCGCACGCGGTGATCGCGAACGCCGTGGAGGACGCGATCGCACACACGGGCGCGCGCGTCCGCGAGACCCCCTTGCGACCCGGACGCGTCTGGGCGCTGATGCAGAGTAAGGCGTCCCCGGTCCATTGATCCCGGGGTAATGGCCAAGAGGGGCTGATGAGCTTCATCTTCGCCGATGCGTGGCTGATCACCATGAACAGCCGGCGCGACGTGCTCGAGCGGGCGAGCATCGCAGTCGAGGGCGACCGAATCGTCGCGGTCGGCACGCGCGCCGGATTAGGCCACACGTATCCTGCGGCCGAAGTGATCGACTGCAGCGGGCACATCGTCATGCCCGGCATGGTCAACACCCATACGCACCTGTTCCAGACCCTGCTCAAGGGGCTCGGTGACGACATGGTGTTGAAGAAGTGGTTCACCTGCATGACCGGGCCGAGCGCCGCAGCCCTCACGGTAGAGGATGTCGAAGCCGCGGCGCTGCATGGCTGCACCGAATCTATCCGGTCGGGCGTCACCACGCTGGTGGACTTCATGTACGTCCACCCGCAACCCGGTCTCACCGAAGCCGTGGTCTCGGCGTTCGAGACGACCGGCATCCGAGGCTTCGTCTGTCGCGGCTTCATGACGCGCGGAGCCGATCTCGGCGTGCCGCAGAATCTCGTGGAGTCCCCTGCCGCGGCACTCGGCGATGCGCGCGACCTGATCCGGCGCCACAACCGGCCAGACCGGCGCGTACAGGTCGGTCTGGCACCCTGCATGATCTGGACGCTCGACGAAACGACCCTGCGCATGACGCGCGAACTGGCCAATGCCGAGCGCTGCCTGGTGACCATCCACGTGGCCGAGACGAGCTTCGAGATCGATCACGCGCAACGGACCTACGGCCAGACCGACAGCGAGTTCCTGAGCGACATCGGGTTCCTCGGTCCGGATGTGCTCGCGGTACATTGCGTACAGTGCTCGGGGCACGACATCCGCGTGCTGCGACATCACGATGTCAAGGTTTCGCACAATCCCTGCAGCAACATGTATCTGGCCTCGGGCTGTCCGCCGATACCGGCGATGCTGCAGAGCGGTCTCACGGTTGGCCTCGCCACGGACGGGCCGGCGAGCAGCAACAACCACAGCCTCTTCCAGGCGATGAAGTTCGCCGCGCTCGTTCAGAAGGGCTTCGCGCGCGACGCCACGATCATCACGGCGGAGAAGGTGCTCGAAATGGCGACCATCGACGGTGCTCGCGCTGTCGGCTTGGAATCGCAGATCGGTTCGATCGAGCCCGGGAAGAAGGCGGATTTCGTCGTCATCGACTACGAGAATGCCTTCATGACGCCGATCCACGACCCCGTTTCTGCGATCGTCTATTCAGCCCTCGGACACGAGGTGACGAGCGTCGTCATCGACGGCCGCTTCGTGCTGCGCGAGGGCGTGATGGTCAACGTGGACGAGCACGCCGTTCGCCGCCGGGCACAGCGATGCGCCGATGCTCTCGTAACGCGCGCGGGGGTCGAGCGATTTAGGCGGAGGCCCTGGCGCTCGACCACCATTTGACGCCGTCGCGATATCAGGCCGCGGGCTGGACCGCGTATGTGCTGCACCTGTGCTCATGTCGAACAGGTAGGCTCGCTGTGAGCGACCAGCCATCCCATCTTGCGTAGCGCCGGGCGGGTCCTGACGATGGTGTCCACCTATTCGATTGGTGGACACCCGCGAATGACCGCTGTAGCCGAACTCTGATTTGCTCGACCAGCTCAGCGAACGTCCGTTTCCAAGGTGGACCAGTCGGTCGACCAAAAAATCGTGAGCGTCTAGCCGTGCCCTCTTGACGCCGTCGACCTGACGACACTATCGCCACCGACGATCAGGCGCCGGCGTTTGGGGCGCGACAATCATCTTGTCCGGTCTGGCGATACAAGTCGTCGACCACGACTATGTCCATCGGCGTGTGGTCGATCTGCACGACGTCCAGGGGACGCTGAACGACGAAAGAGCCGGGAGAAATCTTGGGATCCGCGTTGCCCGGCGCCGCCACGCCGCGGCGATGAACCTTGAGGCCAGGGGAGCGCTTCAGG
>JANMWG010000368.1:0-1993 GCA_031393885.1 Betaproteobacteria bacterium
GGCACCGAATTCGGGCTCGTGGCGGGTGTCTGGACGCGCGACGGCGCGCGCCAGCAGCGCATGGCCAAGCGGATTGTCTCGGGTCAGGTGTTCGTCAACTGCTACGGCGCTGGCGGCGGTGTCGAGCTGCCCTTCGGTGGCACCAAGCGCAGCGGACACGGCCGGGAAAAGGGCCTCATGGCGCTCGAGGAAGTCAGCACCACCAAGACGGTCGTGAACTACTACGGGCCGGAAGACGCTCGATGAACGGCAAACCGCTGGCAGGCATTCTCGTCGTCGCGCTCGAACAGGCGGTGGCAGCGCCCTATTGCTCCAGCCGGCTGGGCGACGCCGGGGCCCGCGTCATCAAGATCGAGCGCCCCGAAGGGGACTTCGCGCGCGGCTACGACACCGCCGTTTTCGGCGAATCGTCGTACTTCGTCTGGATCAATCGGGGCAAGGAGTCGATCGTGCTCGACCTGCGGGGCGAAGAGGAAAAGGCCCAGTTGCGCGCCCTCATTGCCGAGGCCGACGTGTTCATCCAGAACCTCGCGCCAGGCGCGGCCGGACGCCTGGGCTTCGGCTCCGACGCCCTGCGTGCTCAACATTCGCGGCTCATCACCTGCGATATCTCTGGCTACGGCGAATCGGGTCCGCTGCACCAGATGAAGGCCTACGACCTGCTGGTGCAGGCCGAGAGCGGCCTGGTGGCAGTGACCGGCGCGCCGGGGCCCTGGGGCCGCATCGGCGTGTCCATCTGCGACATCACTGCGGGCATGAATGCGCTCATCGGCGTGCAGCAGGCGCTGCTGCAACGCGAGCGCACCGGTAAGGGCAGCGGCATCAAGGTGTCGCTCTTCGACTCGGCCGCCGAGTTGATGTCGGTGCCCTATCTGCAGGCCCGCTACGGCGCTTCCGCTCCCGCGCGTGTCGGGCTCAGGCATCCGAGCATCACGCCCTACGGCGCGTTCACATGCTCCGACGGTCGCGACATCGTGCTGTCGATCCAGAACGAGCGCGAGTGGCTCGACTTCTGCCAGGCCGTGCTGGGCGAGCCCGGCATCGCAACGGACCCGCGCTTCTCGAACAACCAGGCTCGAACGGCCAACCGCGTTGAACTCGAGGCCACCATCCAGGCGGTGTTCGGCCGGCTCACCTATTCGCAGGCCGTCGATCGTCTGACCGAGGGGAAGACCGCCTACGGTGCGATCAATTCGGTGCACGACCTGATCGACCACCCGCAGTTGCGCACGCGCGCCATGCAGGTGAACGGGCGGTGTGCCCAGATTCCGGCGACGCCCTGCGTGACCGAGTGGGACGACGAGACGTTTGCAGCGGCGCCGCAGATCGGCGAACACCAATGGCCCGAAACACCGGGCGGCGCGCCGACTCAAAGAATAGGGTGAAGTGTCGGCGGGGCGCGCGGTCTCCAACTGCCCTTGACGTTGCTGAGGTTGCGATGCGCAAAGCGCCCGCCCGCGCAGGACTTGCTTTTGTTCGAAGCGTGCGTTGACGCTTCGTTGCGTTCGTACTAACGCTAGTTTCATCACCTCGAAATCGCGGGCATCGTCGTGCCGCACGGACACTTTGAGTGCTTTCAATCTTCCGCCATCCCACACAGGAAATAGCCATGCTGCTTCGACTCACTACCCTTGCCGGCGCCGTGCTCAGCGCGCTCGCGCTGGCTGCGCCCGCCGTTCACGCGCAGGAGCGCTCTGTCAAGATTTACGGCATCGGCGCCAAGAGCGGCGTGGTGCGCATCTTCGGGCTCAACAGCGAGGCAGCGATGAAGGCGGCGGCCGAGCAGATCAACAAGGCCGGCGGTGTCACCATGGGCGATGGTGTCAAGGCCCGCATGGTCATCGAGTATCTCGATGACCGGTGTAGCGCCGAGGAAGGCATCAACGCGCTGCGCCGCATCGCGTCGCAGCCGGACGCAATCGTCGTCAATGGGCCGACCTGCAGCAACGTGGCCGAGCCGCTGTTCGGCATCCTGCAGAAGAAGGTCGGCGAC
>JANMWG010000400.1:0-5792 GCA_031393885.1 Betaproteobacteria bacterium
CCCTCACCCTCGGTCCCTCTCCCGGGGGGAGAGGGATGTCTCCTGCTCCCCTCACCCTCGGTCGCTCTCCCGGGGGAGAGGGAAGTCTCCTGCTCCCTTCTCCCTCCGGGAGAAGGGCTGGGGATGAGGGAAACCGGGGCGTTCATTGCGGGGTTGCCTTGTTGTGGACCAGGCTTGTGGTTGTTGCAGGCATCTGCAGGCGTAGTGGCTGAACTTCATCGCTCATCAGGTAGTTCATGGCGCGGGAGTGAGCGGCGGGCCTCCCTCTACCGGCGACTTGCCGGCAGGCAGGCTTGACGATGGCGCCATAGGCATATCGCAAGGATCGTCACGTCACGGACCGTGGGCGCCTCACCCTCAGGCGCCGCACGGTACTTCGCAGCAGCCCGGCCACGCCGAGCGGCATCGAATACATGCACAACAACAACACGGCACCGTAGATCGCCCAC
This sequence comes from Betaproteobacteria bacterium, assembly GCA_031393885.1. Taxonomy (GTDB): domain Bacteria; phylum Pseudomonadota; class Gammaproteobacteria; order Burkholderiales. Next base: position 450 of record JANMWG010000400.1, read on the forward strand.
GGCGCCGCCTTCGAAATCTGGTCGGCGACATTGGGAACGAACTGGATGAACAGCGCCCCCCAGATCGCGCCCGAGATCGACGCCAGCCCGCCGACCACGATGCCGACCACGAAACTGATCGACAGGAAAGTGGTGAAGCTGTCGGGCGCGACGAACTGCACCGCGATCGCACCCAGCGCCCCGCCGACACCGGTGTAGAGGGCGCTGACGCCGAACGCGGTGGATTTGAAGAACGCGCCGTGCACGCCCATCGCTTCGGCGGCGATGGGCTGGTCGCGCAACGCGATCAGCGCCCGGCCGACGCGACCGCGCAGGATGTTCCAGGCGAGCAGAAACATCACCAGCGCCACCGCGAGCGTGAACAGATAGAGCCAGCGATCCTGCGACAGCGGCAGGCCGAATGGCGCGTCGGGTTTGATGATGACGATGCCCTGGACGCCGCCGGTCCAGCCTTCGATCTTCTTGTACTTGAGCAACTGCGGTGTCGCGACCGCGAGGGCAAAGGTGGCGAGCGCGAGATAGTGCCCCTGCAATCGCAACGCCGGCAATCCGAAGAGGAAGCCGAAACCGAAGCACACCAGCCCGGCAATCGGCAGCGTGGCCCAGTAGGGCACGCCGAACCGGTCCATCAGGATCGCCGCGGTGTAGGCCCCGACCGCATAGAAGGCACCGTGGCCGAGCGAAATCTGGCCGTTGTAGCCGGTGAGGATGTTGAGCCCGAGCAACACGATGGCGTAGCTGATTGCCTGCGTGAACTGAAAGGTGTGGTAATCGCTGATGGCGAACGGCAGCAAGGCCAGCGCCACCACCAGGATGGCGATGCCGATCCAGCGCAACGAGCCGACCGCGGCGAACGTATCGGTGGCCATGACTACACCCGGATCACGACGACTTTGCCCATCAGGCCTGCCGGCCGGAACACCAGCACGCCGATGATGAGCACCAGCGCCACGGTAAGCTTGAGTTCGGTGCCGATCAGGTAGGTGCCCACGAGATTCTCGACCACCCCGACCACGAAACCGCCGATCACGGCGCCGATCGGATTATCGATACCGCCGAGCAGAGCGCCGGCAAAGGCGTAGAGCAGCACGCCGGCCATCATGTTCGGGTCGAGGTAGATCACCGGCGCCACCATCATGCCGGCGACCGCGCCGACGGCCGCGGCCAGACCCCAGCCCAGGCCCAGCATGCGGCCGACGCGGATACCGGCGAGCCGGCTCGACACCGGGTTCAGCGCGGCAGCGCGCATCGCCAACCCGAGCGAGGTAAAGCGGAAGAACCCGTACAGCAGCGCCAGCACCACCAGGGTCACGCCGATGATGCCGAGCTCGTGCGGCGACATGAAGGCATTGCCGGGGATCACGCCGTCGAACGGGCTCGGGAACGACTTGATGGTGTAGCTGAAGATCCAGCCGGCCAGGCTGTTGAGGATGACCAGCAGCCCGATGAAGACGATCACCACCGACAGCACCGGCGCATGCGCCATTGGCCGGATGAGCACGCGTTCGATCACCACGCCGAGCACGAACGAGATGCCGACGGTGAGCACGAAGGCAATCCAGTAAGGCACGCCGGCGGCGATGAGCGTCCACGCCAGATAGGTGGAGAACATCGCCATTTCGCCCTGCGCAAAATTGATGTGGTGCGTGGCCTGGTAGATCATCACCAGCGCCAGCGCAACGCTGGCGTAGATGCCGCCGGTGGCGAGGCCCGAGAACAACTGGTGCAGGAAAGCGTCCATGGTCAGCGCAGGCTCATGCGAAAGCGAAGGGGCAGCGCCCACAGGGCCCCCCGAGGACGCTGTGCCCCCTGGGGGAAGGCGTAGCGCAGCGCAGCCTGGGGGTGGACGTCATGGCAGCGCCCACAGGATCCCCCGAGGACGCTGCGCCCCCTGGAGGGGGAAGGCGTAGCGCAGCGCAGCCTGGAGGGGGAAGGCGCAGCGCAGCCTGGGGGTGGGTGTCATTTCAGTAGCCGAGGTACGAGCGGCGCACGGTCTCGTCGTCGCGGATTTCGGCGACCGGTCCGCCGCGGATGACGCGGCCGGTTTCGAGCAGGTAGGCCCGGTCGGCCAGATCGAGTGCCAGCTGCGCGTGTTGCTCCACCAGCAGGATGCTCACGCGATCTTCGCGGTTGACCGTGCGCATGATCGAGAAGATGTCCTGCACCACCAGGGGCGCGAGGCCGAACGAGGGCTCGTCGAGCACCAGCAGCCGTGGCCGCAGCATGAGTGCACGCGCGATCGCGAGCATCTGCTGCTCGCCGCCGGACAAGGTGCCAGCCTGCTGCTGGCGGCGCTCTTTCAGGCGCGGAAAGTAGCGGTAGACCTTGGCCATGTCTTCGGCAACGCCGGCACGATCGCGCCGGGTGAGCGCCCCCACCCGGAGGTTCTCTTCGGTGGTGAGTTGCAGAAAGGTGCCGCGCCCGTCGGGAGCATGCGCGAGACCGAGCCGCACGATGTCTTCGGTGGCACGGGTCTCGATCGCCTCGGTGCCGAAGCGCACCTTGCCACGGCGCCGGATGAGCCCGCACACGGCGCGCAGCAGCGTGGTCTTGCCGGCACCATTGGCACCGAGCACGGCGGTCACGCCGCCTTCCTCCACCGTGAACGCGATGCGGTCGAGCACGTCGGCGGCACCGTAACCGGCACAGAGATCACTGACCTCGAGGATGGCAGCCACGGTCAGTGCCCGCCAAGCGAAGGGGCAACATCCGCAGGGTTTCCCGAGGAATGTTGCGCCTTGCGAGAACTCGCGCAACCGCCTGAACGGCCTGGGGCAACATCCGCACGGTTTCCCGAGAAATGTTGCGCGCCCTCGGGGGGAAGGCGAAGCGCAGCGCAGCCTGGGGGGGACGTCACCTTAGCTGCCCAGATAGGCACGGATGACTTCGGGGTCGCGCTGCACATCGGCGGGCAGGCCGTCGGCGATCTTGCGGCCGAAGTCGAGCACCACCACGCGATCGCAGATGCGCATCACCAGGTTCATGTGATGCTCGACCAGCAGCACGGTGAGCCGCAGCTCGTCGCGCACGCGCCGGATCAGCGCCATGAAGCCTTCGACCTCTTCGTGGTTGAGGCCGGCGGCGGGCTCGTCGAGCAGCAGCAGCCGCGGTTCGGCAGCCAGCGCGCGCGCGAGTTCGACGCGCTTCTGCGTGCCGAACGGCAGATCGGCGACGGGGGTGGAGGCCACCCCGCCGAGCGAAAGCAACTCGACCAGTTGGTGTGCGCGCTCGGTGACGCGAGCCGACTCGCGCCGCACCAGCGGCAAGCGCAGCGCATTCGCCAGGAAACCGCCGCGGCTCACGGCATGCGCGCCGAGCATGACGTTTTCGAGCACCGACAGGGTGCGGAACAGCGCCAGGTTCTGAAACGTGCGGCCGATGCCCGCGCCCGCCACGCGGTGACGCGGCAGCGCATCGATGACGGTGCCGTTGAACTCGATGTGACCGGCTTCATAGCGGTAGAGACGCGACAGGCAATTGAACAAGGTGGTCTTGCCCGCGCCATTCGGGCCGATGAGACCGCAGATCTGGCCGTCGGCCACATCGAAGCTGACCGCATCGAGCGCGACGATGCCACCGAAACGCACGGTGACGTCGCGCACGCTGAGCAAAGAAGTCATGGGTTGAAAACCGGCTCGGAATACGGCGGGAGATATTGCATTGCGCAATGACAGCCCCAGTCAATTCGTGGAGCGATACTGACACAGCACCGCTCGCGCGGGCAATCGCAAATGCGCATTGTGTTGCCGTGCTCGTTCTCGAATAATCGCCGCTGGACGGTCGCGAATCGACGACCGCCGCCGCCGAGGAGAGCAAGAATGCAACCGCGAAAACACAGTGCATGGCCCGCCGAGCTGCCGCACTCGCTCGTCATACCGCAGACACCTTTGCACTACAACCTCGAGGTGTCGGCGCGGCGCTATCCCGACAAGCCGCTCGCGATCTTCTACGACTCGCCGCTGCCGTATGCGCAGGCATGGCGCGAGACCGAGGCCCTCGCCGGCTATCTGCAGCAGCGCTGCGGCGTGCGCCGCGGCGACCGCGTGCTGCTGCTGATGCAGAACAGCCCGCAGTTCATCGTGGCCTACTACGCCATCCTGCGCGCCGATGCCATGGTGGTGCCGGTCAACCCGATGAACCTCACCGAGGAACTGCGCCACTACGTCGACAATGCCGGCACCGCCACCGCCATCGTCGGCCAGGAGATCTATGCGCAACTGCGGCCGCTGCTCGGCGCCGGCCAGCTCGCGCACGCGATCGTTGCCACCTATAGCGACTACCTGCGGGCCGAGAGCGCTTTCCGCATTCCCGAATCCTGCCTCGCCCCACGCGAGGCGTGCACCGATGCCGGCGCGATCGCCTGGCAGGACGCACTTGACCTGCGCCTGGCACCGGCGCCATCGCAGGCCGGGCCCGACGACCTGTGCGTGATGCCGTTCACCTCCGGCACCACCGGTCTGCCCAAGGGTTGCATCCACACCCATGCCACGGTGATGTTCACGGCCGTGGCCGGCGCAGTCTGGTTCCGGTCGATCCCCGACACCGTGGTGCTGGCCACGCTGCCGTTCTTTCACGTCACCGGCATGCAAGGCAGCATGAACAGCCCGATCTACCTGGGCTCGACGGTGATCCTGATGCAACGCTGGGATCGCGAGACGGCGGCCCGGCTGATCGAGCATCACCGCGTGAACAGCTGGACCAATATCGCGACGATGGCGATCGACTTCCTCGCCAATCCGGCGCTGGGCAACCACCGGCTCGGCAGCCTCACCCGCATCGGCGGCGGTGGCGCGGCGATGCCCGAGGCGGTGGCGCAGAAGCTCAAAGACCTTACCGGGCTGAACTATATCGAAGGCTACGGCCTGTCGGAAACCATCGCGCCAACGCACATCAACCCCACCGACCGGCCCAAGAAGCAATGTCTTGGCATCCCCATCTTCGACACCGACGCGCGGGTGGTCGAACCCGGCACCTCGCGCGAAGTCGCCACCGGAGAAGTCGGCGAGATACTGTCGCGCGGTCCGCAGGTGTTCAAGGGCTACTGGCGCAACCCGGAGGCAACCGCGGCCGCGTTCGTCCAGCACGATGGACAGACGTTCTTCCGCACCGGCGATCTCGGCCGCGTCGACGAGGACGGCTACTTCTTCATGGTCGACCGCCTCAAGCGCATGATCAACGCGGCCGGCTACAAGGTGTGGCCGACCGAAGTCGAGACCATCCTCTACCGCCATCCCGACGTGCAGGAAGCCTGCGTCATCGGCACGCCCGACGCCGCGCGCGGCGAAACCGTGAAGGCGCTGGTCGTGCTCGAGGCAGGGCGCGCCGGCGCGGTCAGCGCCGAGG
>JANMWG010000410.1:0-5564 GCA_031393885.1 Betaproteobacteria bacterium
GGCCTCGAGGTGGGCGCGCGCGAACGCCGGATGCGCCACCACCGCGCCGAGAAACTCGATGTTGCTGGCGAGACCGACCACCTGAAACGCCGACAGCGCCGCGCGCAGGCGGCGTAAGGCGGCGGTGCGATCGACGTCCCAGCAGATGAGCTTCGCGATCATCGGGTCGTAGTTGACGCCGATCTCGTCGCCCGCGCGCACGCCGGTGTCGATACGCACGTGCGCCGATGCCAGCGGCTCTCGCAGGTGCGAAATACGTCCGATCGCCGGCAGGAAACCGCGTTGCGGGTCTTCAGCGTAGATGCGCGCCTCGATCGCGTGGCCGCGGATCGGCACCTCGTCCTGGGACAATGGCAACGGCTCGCCGGCCGCGATGCGCAATTGCCACTCGACCAGATCGAGGCCGGTGATCATCTCGGTGACCGGATGCTCGACCTGAAGGCGGGTGTTCATCTCCATGAAAAAGAACACCCCCGATGCGTCGACGATGAACTCGACCGTGCCGGCGCCGACATACCCGACCGCGGTCGCGGCAGCGACGGCGGCCGCACCCATCTGCTCGCGGCGCTGCGGCGTCATGGCCGGCGCCGGCGCTTCCTCGAGCACCTTCTGGTGGCGACGCTGCACCGAGCAGTCGCGCTCGTGCAGGTGGATGCAGTTGCCGAGCGTGTCGGCGAACACCTGAAACTCGATGTGCCGCGGCCGTATCAGGTACTGTTCCAGCAGCACCTTGTCGTCGCCGAAGGCGGAGGCCGCCTCACGCTTCGCCGACGCCAGCGCGTCGCCGAACTGCGCGGCATCGTGCACGACGCGCATGCCCTTGCCGCCCCCGCCGGCCGACGCCTTGATCAGCACCGGATAGCCGATCTTCGCGGCCTCGCGCGCGAGCAGTCCGGGGTCCTGGGAGTCGCCGTGATAGCCGGGCACCAGCGGCACGCCCGCCGATTCCATCAGCAGCTTGGCAGCACTCTTCGAGCCCATGGCGCGGATGGCGGCGGGCGGCGGGCCGATGAACACCAGACCGGCACTCGCGCACGCCTCGGCGAAGCCGTCGTTCTCGGATAGAAAGCCGTAGCCCGGATGCACCGCCTGCGCGCCCGAACGCAGCGCCGCGTCGAGAATGTGGTCGGCACGCAGGTAGCTGTCGCGCGCCGGTGGCGGCCCTACCCGAAACGCTTCGTCGCAGGCGGCCACGTGCAGGGCATTGGCATCGGCATCGGAATAGACCGCCACGGTGCGGATGCCCAGTTGCCGGGCGGTGCGGGCAACGCGGCACGCGATTTCGCCGCGATTGGCGATGAGTATCTTGTCGAACACGATCGGTATCGTTTCAGAGGAGTGCGGTGTGGATCGCAGGCAAGGGGGTGTCGGGGAAAGTGGCGGCGACTATCGCAGCCGCAGCGCGCGCGGAAGCGCGGACGATGATGGTCACCTCACGATCCATGAAGCCGCCCGCTTCTCGAGGAAAGCGGCAACGCCCTCGCGACCTTCGTCACTGGCGCGCTGCTGCGCGATGCGACGCGCCGTGTCGTCGATGACGACGGCGTCGATCGGCCGGTTGTCGACCGCGGCGATCAGCGCTTTCGCCGCAGCGATGGCAGCAGGCCCGCCAGCGAGCAACGGCTTGACCAGGCTCGCCACGGCCGCATCGAGTTCGGCAGCATCGACCACGCCGTTGATCAGGCCCAGACGCTGCGCTTCAGGGGCGTCGAAACGTTCGGCGGTGAGGAAATAGCGCCGCGCCGCGCGCGCGCCGATCGCCTGCACCACATACGGGCTGATCACCGCCGGCATCAGGCCGAGCCGGACTTCGGACAGACAGAACACCGCTTCGCGCGCGGCGACCGCCATGTCGCAACAAGCCACCAGGCCGACACCGCCACCGAAGGCGGCGCCCTGCACCCGCGCGATGGTGGGCTTGGCCATGCGATCGAGCGTTCGCATCAGGCCGGCCAGGGCGCGGGCATCGCGCAGATTCTCGTCGCCGGAAAACTGCGCCATGCGCTTCATCCATTGCAGGTCGGCACCGGCGGAGAAGCTGCGGCCGGCGGCGGCAAGGACGACGACCCGGACGCTCGCATCCGCGTTCAGCGCGGCCAGCGTGGCCGTGAGTTCGGCGATCAGCGCGTCATCGAAAGCGTTGTGCACGTCTGGCCGGTTCATCGTCACGGTGGCGACGCCCGGCCCGGTGCGTGCCACGCCGAGCGCCTCACTCATCGGCGCGAGCCCGGGCGCGCAGCTCGTCCTTGAGCTTGCCCGGCAACCGGTTCCAGTGCAGATCCATGAGCGCGCCCTGGAGCGCGTAGAGCACCACCGGCGTGACGTTGTAGCCGTTGCTGCGCATCAGCCGGAAGGCATTCACGGCGCCGGCATCTTCGAGATGCTTCTTGGTGACGATGCCTACGGCGGCAAGCCATTTTGCCGACTGCGGTCCGATGTTCTTGAGCGTGACCACCGATACTTCGGCGGAAGGGATTCCCTTCGACGCCGGCTTCTTCTCGACCATGCTGGACAGGTCTCCGGGCAGGCTACATTCGGAACACGCCGAACTGCGTGCGCTCGATCGGCGCATTGAGCGCAGCCGACAGGCCCAGACCCAGCACCATGCGGGTATCGGCAGGATCGATCACGCCATCGTCCCACAGCCGGGCACTGGCGTAGTAGGGATGGCCCTGGACCTCGTACTGGGCGCGGATCGGCGCCTTGAACGCGTCTTCTTCGGCGGCGCTCCACTGTCCGCCTTTGGCCTCGATGCCGTCGCGCCTGACCTGCGCGAGCACACTCGCGGCCTGATCGCCGCCCATCACCGAGATGCGCGCATTCGGCCACATCCAGAGCAGGCGCGGCGAAAAAGCGCGGCCGCACATGCCGTAGTTGCCGGCGCCGAAGCTGCCACCCACGATCACCGTGAACTTGGGCACCCGTGCGCAGGCGACCGCCGTCACCATCTTGGCGCCGTCGCTCGCGATGCCACCGGCCTCGTACTTGCGCCCGACCATGAAGCCGGTGATGTTCTGCAGGAACAGCAGCGGGATGCCGCGCTGCGCGCACAGCTCGATGAAGTGGGCACCCTTGCGCGCGGATTCGGAAAACAGGATGCCGTTGTTGGCGACGATGCCCACCGGATAGCCGAACACATGGGCGAAGCCGCACACCAGCGTGGTGCCGTAGTTCTGCTTGAACTCGTCGAGATCGCTGCCGTCGACCACGCGGGCGATGATCTCGCGCACATCGAACGGCTTGCGCGGATCCATCGGGATCACGCCCCGCAGCTCCTCGGGTGACAGCAGCGGCGCGCAGGCCGGCCGGGTGTCGAGCTCGACGCGCTTCACGTGGTTCAGGTTGCCGACGACGCGCCGGGCGATGGTCAAGGCGTGATGATCGTCGAGCGCATAGTGATCGGCCACGCCGGAAATGCGCGTGTGTACCTCGGCGCCGCCGAGATCCTCCGCCGAAACCACCTCGCCGGTTGCGGCTTTCACCAGCGGCGGTCCGCCGAGAAAGATGGTGCCCTGGTTGCGCACGATGATCGATTCGTCGCTCATCGCCGGCACGTAGGCGCCGCCTGCCGTGCAGGAGCCCATCACCACGGCCACCTGCGGAATGCCCGCGGCGGACATGTTGGCCTGGTTGAAGAAGATGCGGCCGAAATGCTCGCGATCGGGAAAGACGTCATCCTGGTTCGGCAGGTTGGCGCCGCCGGAATCGACCAGATACACGCAGGGCAGCCGGTTCTGCTGCGCGATCTCCTGCGCCCGCAGGTGCTTCTTCACGGTCATCGGGTAGTAGCTGCCGCCCTTGACCGTGGCGTCGTTGGCGACGATCACGCATTCGCGGCCGCTGACGCGCCCGATGCCCGTGATGACACCGGCACCCGGTGCCTGGTCGTGGTACATGCCCCAGGCCGCCAGTTGGGACAACTCCAGAAAGGGCGAACCGGCATCGACGAGGCCGCGCACCCGGTCTCGCGGCAGCAACTTGCCACGGGCCACGTGCCGGGCGCGCGCCGTTGCGCCACCGCCCTGGCCGACCATCGCCACCTGGCTGCGCAGGTCGGCCACCAGCGCGTTCATGCCGGCGAGGTTTGCCTTGAACTCGTCGCCACGTACATTGAGTTTCGACTGCACCGTCGTCACGTGTCAGGCCTTCGTCAGCCGCGCGGCGATGGGGACGCCGGCTCGCTCGGGTTCACTGACATCCCGAATATCCACGAAGACGGCATCGGGATCATCGTGCTGTGCAATCGCTTCATCGATCAACTGCCGATAGCCTCTGGTGATGGTCATGATGGTGATGTCCACAGCGTGGCGACCGGGTGCGCAAGTGCTGGATTATGCGTTGTCTGCGGCCGCGCAGGTCGCGTGCCGGGCAGCGGTCTGCCGCTGCAGCGCGGGCAGCAGGTCACGGGGGTCGTCGGTGGAGGTGAGCAGCGCCCGCTGCGCTGGCCGCAGAAATCCCTGCCCCACGGCGTGATCGAGCAGGGCGAGCAGTGGCTGGTAATAGCCACCGACGTCGAGCACGGCGCATGGTTTGCGGTGAATGCCGAGCATCGCCCAGGTCAGGATCTCGCACAGTTCTTCGAAAGTGCCCAGCCCGCCCGGGAGCGCCACGAACGCCGAGGCGAGATCGGCCATCATCCGCTTGCGCTCGTGCATCGAGCCGACCACGTGCAGTTCGGTGAGCCCCGGATGCGCCTGTTCCATGTCTACCAGCACCTGCGGGATGACGCCGATGACGCGCCCGCCGACGGCCAGCGCGGCATCGGCCACGGCACCCATGAGCCCCACCCTGCCACCGCCATAGACCAGATCGACGCCACTGCTACCGAGCAATGCACCCACCGCACGAGCGGCATCGAGATAGGCCGGATCACGGCCCGGCCGCGAACCGCAGAAGATGCATACGCTCGTCAGTGCCTGCATCCTTCAGGTCCCGGCGCCGATCTTCACGCCATTGAGTTCGGCTTGGGCTTCGACCAGCGACGCCAGCATCTTGTCGGGGGCGCCGTAGCCAAGCGCCAGTGCCTGCGTCAGGCTCTGGTTCACCGCGCCATGCATGACACCGGCCACCTTGGCCTCGGTCATGGCCTGGCTGAAATAGCGCACGTCTTTGGCCGCATTTGCCAGGGCGAACTTCATGCGCCCGTAATCGCCCGCGACAGCGCCGCCCGCGAAGTTCTGGAAGAACCCGGAGTTGATCGCACCGACACTGATCAGGTCGATCAGCTTCTTCGGATCGACGCCCATCTTCACGCAGGCAACCAGCGCCTCGGCAGCGAGCGCCCCGGTGCCGATCGAAAAGAAATTGTTGATTAGCTTCACCACGTGACCGGCACCGACATCGCCCATGTGGAACACGTTTTCGCAGAAGCCCTTCAGGATCGGTTCGATCTCGGCAAAGGTGGCCGCATCGGCGCCGACCAGCGAGTTGAGCCGCCCGGCCTCGGCCTCGACCGGCGTGCGGGTGAGCGGCGCATCGACGAATCGCACCTGCTTCGCGCCGAAGGATGCAACGATCTTCGCGGTCGAATGCGGTTGCGCGGTGGAGGTGTCGATCACGATCTG
>JANMWG010000416.1:0-3093 GCA_031393885.1 Betaproteobacteria bacterium
CGTGGGTAAGCGATGGCGCCTGAACGAAACCCTTGTTCGCGACCGGTTCGTAAATCGGCCCTGTCATGCCGACGTCGACCGTGCTCAGCGTCGGACGGCCCGCGGGAAGCAGATCTTCCACATACCCCCAGGCTCCGATTCGCAGACCGGTGGATACTTCGGCGCGGATGGCCGCCAGTCGCTGCGCAGCCAGCCCGCCGACCCAGACGTCGGGCCGGCGAGTCAAGGCGTCGATTGCATCCCGCTCTGCCGGGTGAGATGCTCCCGCCGTCCACGGATGCCACGGCGCGGTCTTGGAGGGATCGAGCAGGTCGTCCGGGTCGACGGCCTTTCCAGTGGGCTCATTCGGCTTTACAAAAGACTGGTAGATGTAGCCGCAGCCCGCGCCGGACTGGCTTACAAGTTCCGCGATGGAAGCCGATGCGCGAAACGTCGCCGCCGCTGCTTCGCGGCATCGCAGTTCTTCGGTCAGTGCCCCCAAACGCATAGCCCACGAGTCCGGCGCCCCGCCTTGGGTCGCCCAGGGGCGAAGGTTTGTCACCGGCAGGATGGCGTAGGGCTGCGTCCCGACTCGCAGAACGGGCAGGTTGCCCATGGCCGAGGCCTCAGGCATGGCCGCAGCGCCCGCAGACGCTCCCAGACCGAGGCGCCACAGCAAGGCGGAGTCGGCCAGTGGCGTCCAATTCGCCAGCGCGGCGCGCGCCGACTGTATATCCACGCCATCGGCAAACTCGATGCGGCCGAATGCGTCCGCCGTCGTGCCGAGCCCCCATGCGAGCCAATGACCGTCGCGGCGCTCTTCCGGTGCAGGCATCGGACCTGGCGCAAGCAGTGGCGCACCTAACTCGAGCGCATACGTTCCTTCGGCATCCGCCACCGTGGCGTGGGCGTTCTCGCGCTCAGTGTTGTTGGTTGGTGTGTCCTGCGGCGCGATGCCCAGGCCGCTGGTATAGCGGTGGGCGTCAAGCAGCGCGTTGAGGTTCGTGGCTGAGCTTTCCGGTCCATCTGAGGACCGCAGTCCAATGACGAGCAGGCGGTCAATGCCGGCGGCGAGCGCGTCGGTCAGTGGCATCCGCAACGCCATCCCCACGTTCAATGCACTGTCCGGATCATTCGTCCCGTCATCGCCGAAGTCGGTCATCCAGCGCAGCCCTGCGCCGACTGCCGGCATGCCGTCCAGGGGATCGGAGGACGATTCGGCCTGCGGGGTCGGACCCACCGCGAGTGGGTGCCTGACCGGCTTGCTGACAGCAATCGCCCGCAGCTGGTCCCCCTGAAAGGCGAGCGCCGCCCAGAGATCGGGCAGCATTTCGGCCAGGGGCGCTTGCGTCCATGCCAGAGACCGGGTGCTGGCGGGGAAGAGATGCAGCGTCGAGGTCAGGCGCCCTCCAAGCACCAACCCAGGATTGGCCTGCATCGACGTGTCGTAGTCCACCTTGCCCGCCGCACTGACCAGGAAAGGCGTCTCGGGGCCGACGCCGGACGGTGGCTGGATGACGTAGCGCGCCGGCAGCAATTGCACGTGCAGGACAACTCGAGTCGGCCCCTCATCGGTGATGCCGTACAACGAGAACTGCGGATCCGCGAGTGCCGTCGCGTCGAGGGCGATGGCGTGCCCGAGGACCACGAGAGTCGAGGTGCCGTTGCCGCGCAGGTAGCCGGTCGGGCTGACATCGGCGTCGCTGCTCGCATCGAAGGTCACCTTGCCGTCGGCCGTGACCTCGAACGGCGCAGCGGGGGCCAGGCCGGCGGGTTGCCCCACGGAGTACTTGGCCGGCAGCAGCCGCACCTTCTGGACCGTATCGCTGGGCTTCAAGTCGGTGATGCCGTATACCGAGACATCCAGGTCCGACAGCGCTCGCGCGTCAAGGAAGATGGCGTGCCCGAGGACCACGAGAGTCGAGGTGCCCTTGCCGCGCAGGTAGCCGGTCGGGCTGGCGTCCGCGTCGCTGCTCGCATCGAAGCTGATCTTGCCGTCGGCCGTGACCTCGAACGGAGTCGGCGGGCCGATGCCAGCAGGTTGCACAACGGCGTACCGAGCGGGCGGCAACTGCACTTGCTGCACCACGCGAGTCGAAATCCAGTCAGTCTGCGTGTCTATCCGAAACTCTGGGACGGTCAGGGCCGTCGCATCGATGCTCACGAGGAAGCTCATGACTCGGCCCTCAATGATGGGGAAGCTTCCGGTCGCACAATGCGCCCCTGCTTCTTCAGTTCGGTCGACGCAATCCAGGCTGCACGACGTGCGCCGAATCGTCCCGACAGGATTCGCCAAGCACCAAGGCGCTCGGCATCGGACGCAGCACGCTGGTACATGGCAACGAACGTACGACCCCAGACGTGCTCGTCGATAGACAGCTCTGTCTCGTGGCTGTCGACATGGATATCGTCCGGAAAGATCCTGATGCGCAGCGCCTGCGGCTTGTCGCCTTCAGCGCCGTACTCGAACCGGGTCTCCAGTCGCACGGGCAATAGCAGGAGAGGAACCTCTGTGCCGACGGTTCCCAGCAGTTGCGCCGTGACCTCGTCAAGCGCTGCGCGGACATCTGCGATGCTGCTACTCCATTGCTCAACGTTGCCTGCGGCGACACTCAACGCTATCGATTCGTCATCGATAGTGAGCTGAAGGTCCTGAATCTGACCCACGACCTCAATGGATTCACCGTAGATGGTTTCGTTGTCCTCAATTGCCCTTTTGTGTGCACGTCGCGCATCATCCGCGACGTCATGCAACCTGCTCAACTCGGCCAGTTGACCTTTAGTTGGGAGATCTTTGCCAATCGGGATCCCTGGAGATTCTTCTCTTCTCATGCCTGTGCTTTCTAGCCTGTCGCTATGTGGTTAGGTCCGCGATGTAGGCCGCGAGTTTCGCGTCGGCGGCGTCCATCGCGTCTTTCGTTGCCACCAGATTCGGCCGCGAATCGGTGAGCTCTTGGAGCCTGCGGCGCAGGTCAGACATTTGCACCGAATGCATCCAATGCGACTCGTCAATCGCGCGAAACCGGGACTCAGAAGCTCGCAATTCGGCTTCGAGACCGCCAAGCTGCGCCACCATCTCCGACGCCGTGTCGGCGAGCGCCCGCTGATCGAGGG
>JANMWG010000500.1:0-6751 GCA_031393885.1 Betaproteobacteria bacterium
GGGACCCTGTGGGCGGGGCCCCTTCGCTCATGAGTGGCCCTTCGTTCGACGTTCTTCCTTTGGTGGCCGATGCCTAATTTTTCCTATACAGGCCGGAATGGTGCCGGCGAGCTGGTACGCGGCATTCTCGAAGGCGCCGATAGCGCGACCGTCGCGTCCCAGTTGTTCGCGACCGGCGTCATTCCGCTCGAGATCGGAGTTTCGGCGACGCCGGCACGCAAGGCGGGCGAGGGACTGTTCCGACCGCGTCGCGTCCGCATCGAAACCACCGAGCTGATGCTGTTCAGCCGGCAGATGTATGCGCTGCTCAAGGCGGGTGTGCCGATCATGCGGGCGCTGGGTGGCCTGCAGGAGTCGGCCACCAACCCTGCCCTGAAGGGCGCGCTGCAATCGGTGCGCGAGAACCTCGACGCCGGCCACGACCTGTCTTCGGCGCTGCGCCGGCAGCAGGGCATCTTCAACCCGTTCTACGTCTCCATGGTGTACGTCGGCGAGACCACCGGCCGGCTCGAAGAGATCTTCCTGCGGCTGTTCACCCATCTCGAGTTCCAGGACTTCATGCGCTCGCAGGTCAAGGCGGCGTTGCGTTACCCCACCTTCGTCGTCATGGCCATGGTGGCGGCCATCACCGTGATCAACATCTTCGTGATCCCGGCCTTCGCCAAAGTCTATCGCGGCTTTGGCGCCGAGCTGCCGGTCGTCACCCGGTACTTGATTGCCTTCTCCGATTTCATGGTGGCCTGGTGGCCGGCGATGCTGTTCGGCGTTGGCGCGGCGGTGGTCGGCTTCAACTACTGGGTCCGCACGCCCGTGGGTCGCCTGGCGTGGGATCACACCCGCCTGCGCCTGCCGATCGCCGGCAAGATCGTGCGCAAGGCCACCATCGCGCGCTTCGCCCGCAGCTTCGCGCTCGCCACGCGCAGCGGCGTGCCCATCACCCAGGGCTTGTCGCTGAGCGCCCAGACCGTCGACAACGCCTTCATGGCGCAGCAGATCGAGAAGATGCGCGAGGGCGTGGAGCGCGGCGAAAGCGTGCTGCGCACCGCGGTCGCCTCCGGCGTGTTCACACCCGTGGCTTTGCAGATGATCGTAGTCGGCGAGGAATCGGGGGCGATCGACGACATGATGGAGGAGGTGGCGGACATGTATCAGCGCGAACTCGAGTACGAACTGAAGACGCTGTCGGCCCAGATCGAACCGATCCTCATCGTCGCGCTCGGCGTTCTGGTGCTGATCCTGGCGCTCGGCGTATTCCTCCCGATCTGGGACCTCGGTGGCGCGGCGTTCAAACAAAAGTGAGCGGGCGCATCCGGTTCGAGGTGGTGGCCTCGCTGATGCTGGTCGCCGTGCTGTTCGGCGTGTTGGTGGAGCGTCTGTTGTACTACGAGGAGTATGCCGAGAAGACGGTGGTCGAACTCACCATCACCAACATGCGCACCAGTCTGATGCTGCGCAAGGCGGAGCTGATGGTGGCGGTGGCGCAGGGCACCGCCACCCGCGCGCTCGCCGACAACCCGGTCACGTGGCTCCCGGTGCCGCTGCCGAACTATGCCGGCGAGTTTGCCGGGATGGCCTCGGCGTCGATCGGCACCGGCGTCTGGTACTTCGACACGACGCGCCGCGAACTCGCCTACCGGCCGAAGCTGACCCGGCATTTCGCGCCGGCCGCCGACGGCAGTCGCGAGGTGCGGATCAAGGCCGTGCGCCGACTGGCCGGACAAACCGATCGTCCGGTCGGTGCGGCAGGCGGCACCGCGAATGCGCCGTGGCAGGGAACGGCACTCGTGCTCGCTTCGCCGTACGCGTGGTTTGCGTCGTTGTGATGAACCGGCCGGCAACAACGGTCCGGCGAGTGGTGCGGCGGGACGCGCGCTGTTGCCCAGGTATTGCTGCTAGAGTCGTACAACCCCCCCCGAAGGTGCCGAGCGACATGAAACGTTCCGTCCGTGGTTTCACCCTGATCGAGCTGGTGGTGGCCATCACCGTGATCGCCATCCTCGCGGCGGTGGCGCTGCCGCGATACATCAACCTGCAAAGCCAGGCGCGGGTCGCCAAGCTGAGCGCGATCTACGGCTCGGTGCGGTCGGCCTCGGCGCTGGCGAAGGCGCAGTGCCAGGTTGACCTGGCCGGCCTGAACCAGACCACGAACCCGTCGGTCGCGCCGTGCACGCGCACCGGCGGCACCATCGACATGGACGGCACCCGCATCGCGATGGTCAACCAGTACCCGGCAGCCAGCGGGCAGGGCATTCTCGCCGCGGCCCAGATCAATCCGCAGGTCGATCAGGTCAGCGTCACCGTCGCCGGCAACGTCGTGACCATCGCGGTGAACGGCGGCAATCCGCCCAACTGCCAGTTCACCTATGCCGAGTCGATCGCACCCGGCCAGTCGCCTGTGCTTTCCACCCCGGCCACCACCGACTGCTGAGCGATCGACCGGCGCTTAAAGGTGGCAGCCGATCGCGCCGTTATCCGCAACATGGGGATGCGTCGTCGTCCCAACCCGAACGGAGAACGCCGAATGAAGCAGCGCAACCGCGGTTTCACCCTGATCGAACTCGTCGTCGTCATCGTCATCCTCGGCATCCTGTCGGCCGTGGCGCTGCCGAAGTTCATCGACATCTCGACCGAGGCACGAACCGCCGCCGTCCAGGGCATGGCAGGCGGCGTTTCGTCGGCTTCGGCGATCAACTACGGGGCGCGCAAGGCGAATCCTGCCAAGGGCGTTGCCGTGAATGTCAATGGCGTATGCACTGCGGCAATCATGGGCAGCCTGCTGTCGAGTTCCGCGGACCTGGCGGACACGACGAAGTACACGATCTCAGGGCCCGGAGATTGCAGTGCCGCCGCGTCGGATGGCGTCGCGGTGGCTTGCACCATCACCGACGCCAAGGCGCCAACGATCAAGGCCAACGCCCAGGTGATCTGCGCGAACCCATGATCGATCCGATGAGATTCCAAGAGTGACGACTGCGGGTTCCCGGTCGGTCCGACCCGGTTCCGCATCGCGATGGCGCGTCCAATGGGCGCGCCATCGTGCCG
The DNA here is from genome assembly GCA_031393885.1 of Betaproteobacteria bacterium. GTDB lineage: Bacteria > Pseudomonadota > Gammaproteobacteria > Burkholderiales. Next base: position 3,043 of record JANMWG010000500.1, read on the forward strand.
TTGGCGGCTTCACACTGGTCGAGCTGGTGGTGGTCATCGTGGTGCTCGGCATCCTCTCCACCGTGGCGCTGCCGAAGTTCTTCCAGAAGACCGATTTCGAAGCCCAGGGCCTCTTCGACGAATTGCTGGCGTCGGTGCGCTTTGCGCAAAAGGCGGCGATCGGTACCCGGACCAAGGTGCGCGTCACCTTCGCAGCCAACGGGCTCTCGGCCTGTTTCGAATCCAGTGGTGGCTGCGGCGCGCCGGTGCAGAATCCGGTGCGCGGCACCGGACTTGCCGTCTCCGGGACTTCGGCGATCACCATCGCCGGCACCACCTTCACCTTCGACGCGCTCGGCCGGCCGACGCCCGGTCCGGTGACGGTCAGCGTGACCGCCCCCGACATCACCCGGACCTTCACCGTCGAAGCGGAAACCGGGCATGCGCATCCTTGACCGCCGGGTGCCGCGCGGCGCGCGCGGCGTCTCGCTGGTCGAACTGATCGTCTTCATCGTCATCGTCAGCGTCGGCATCGTCGGTATCCTCGGGGTGCTCAACTTCACCGCCGCGCATAGTGCCGATCCGATGATCCGCAAGCAGGTACTGGCGATTGCCGAGTCGCTGCTCGAAGAAGTGGAACTGATGCCGGTCACCTACTGCGACCCGAACGATGCCAATGCCGCCACCGCGCAAGCGGCGGTGGTCGGCGCCACCGGTTGCGCGGCCACGGTCGAGGCGATCGGCCCCGAGGCGGGCGAGACGCGCTACAGCACGACAGCGGCGTTCGACAACGTCAACGACTACGACGGCTTCAGCATGACCGGCATTCGCGACCTGTCCAATACCGTCGTCACCGGACTGGAAAACTATTCGGCGTCGGTATCGGTGACCAACGGCGGCCTCGGGCTGGCCAGTGCCGATGTGCTGCTGATCGCGGTGACCGCGAACGGTCCCGGCAACGAGTCGATCACGCTGCACGGCTATCGCACGCGACACGCGCCCAACAGCCTGCCATGACCACGAACGCATCGATGCGACGCGTGCGCGGCTTCACTCTGGTCGAGGCCGTCGTTGTCATCGTCATTTCCGGCATCGTATTCGCGGCGGTGGCGGTGTTCATCCAGAAACCGGTGCAGGGTTACTACGACACCACCCGGCGCGCGGAGCTGTCCGACGCCGCCGACACGGCGCTGCGGCGCCTGACCCGGGACCTGCGCCTGGCGCTGCCTAACAGCGTGCGCGTGAGCGGCAACTTCATCGAGTTCCTGATCACGTCCGGCGGCGGACGTTATCGGGCCGAGCCGACATCGACCGGCACCGGCGACATCCTCGACTTCAACGCCACCAGTGGCGACGGCAGTTTCGACGTCATCGGCCCGCCGCCGCCGCTCGCCGCCGGCAACCAGATCGTGGTCTTCAATCTCGGCACCGGCTTCGCCGGCGCCGATGCCTACCAGTCGGCCGGCAACAACCGGGCCGCGTTCGGCAGCCTTGCGGGATCGACCATCACGTTGGCCGCCCTCAAGCGGTTTCCGTTCGACTCCCCCGGCCGGCGCTTCCACGTGGTCGAGCACGCCGTGACCTACCAATGCGACTTGGCGAGCGGCACCCTGCAGCGCTACTGGAACTACGGCATCAATGCGGTGCAGGTGACCCCGCCATCGGGCGGCAGCAAGGCGCGGTTGGCCTCGAACGTCACCGGCTGCAGCTTTCTCTACGACCCCAACGAACTGTCGCAGCGCTACGGCATTGTCCGCATCCAGCTCGCGCTGTCGCGCGACGGTGAAACCGTGAACCTGTTCGCGCAGGCCCATGTGCCCAACATTCCCTGAGGTGGACTCCCACCCCCAGGCTGCGCTGCGCTGCGCCCTCCCCCTCGAGGGGGCCAGTGCGCTTGGGAGCGGCCCGGCGCGCACCGACATGCGCCATCAACGCGGGTTCTCGCTGATCACCGGCCTGTTCCTGCTGGTCGTGCTGGCGCTGCTGGGCGTGTTCATCGTCGCCGTGTTCGGTTTGCAGCAGTCGGCGCAGGCGCTCGATGTCGGCGGCACCCGTGCCTACGCGGCGGCGCGCGCCGGCATCGACTGGGGCCTGATGCAGGTGCTCGATCCGGACAACAACGATCCGCTGCTCGTGCCCGCCAATCCGCAACCGCCCGCCTGCTTCGCCACGCAGAGCGTGCCGCTGGCCGCCGTCACGTTGTCCGGCTATGCGTTGAGCGTGTCATGCTCGAGCACGGTGACCACCGAACTCAACCGCAATCTGGCGGTGTATGCGATCACGGCCACGGCGAGTACCGCCACCGGGACCGCGTTTGCCGTCGAGCGCCAGGTGACGGCCACCGTCTCGCGCTGCACCGATCCCACCGGACAGGCCCCGCGCTTTGCCTGTCCCTGAAACGATGCGATTCACCTGCAAGCGTTTCTTCGCAGCGGCAGTGATGGCGTTGGCGGGGCTTTTGTGGGCGGACGCAGCGCTGGCGCAGGGCGCGCCGGGCGCATCGGCAACCTACTGGAACAACAGGACGCTCACCGGCCCGAGCGTGGTCACCCGTGTCGATGGCGACATCAACAACGACTGGGGCAACGGTTCGCCCGGCGGCGGGGTCAACGCCGACAACTTCAGCGTGCGCTGGACCGGCAGCGTCCTGATTCCCGCCGACGGCAAGTACACCTTCTACACCCAGTCCGACGACGGTGTCCGCCTCTGGGTCGACTGCAACGGCAACGGCAGCTTCAGCAGCGCCGAGCAGTTGATTGACAATTGGACCGACCACGGCCCGACCGAGAACAGCGGTGCGTGCAGCAACAACGTCAAGGCCGGCAGCTATCTGGCGTTCAAGATGGAATTCTACGAGAACGGCGGTGGCGCTGTCGCCAAGCTTGCCTGGAGCGGCCCGGGCATCGCGATCGGCAGCGCCGGCAACCGCACCCCCATACCCAAGGGTGACGGCAGGCAGGGACTCTACAGCGGCTTCAACGACAAGGTCGCGCCGACCATCGCCGCGGTGACGACGACCTGCGGCTCGGTGCTGGTGACCTTCTCCGAACCGGTCGACAAGGCGACCGCGACGGACATCCGCAACTACGCGCTCGACAACGGCGCGTCGATCAAATCAGCGACCCTGAGTGCCGATGCCACGACGGTCACGCTGGTTACTTCGGCGCTCAGCCAGACCGTCACCTACACCCTGCTGGTCAGCAACGTGAGCGATCTGGCGGTGCCGGCCAACACCATCGCGCCCAAATCCTCGTTCAGCTTCTTGCCGACCTTCAATGGCCTGGTCGGCGAGTACTACAACCAGAACGGCATCGCCCGCAACTACTTCGCCGGGACGCTCTTCACCCGCACCGATCCGACCGTCGACTTCGACTGGAGCACCGGCGATCCCGGGGTCGGGGTCGGGAGCGACGACTTCAGCGTTCGCTGGAGCGGCTACCTGACCGTGCCGAAAGACGGCAACTACACCTTCTACACCGTGAGCAACGACGGCGTGCGCCTCACCGTCAACGGCAAGCTGCTCATCGACAACTTCACCGATCACGCCTCCACGGTCAATACCAGTGCTGCCGTGGCGCTGACCGCCGGCACCTACTACCCCATCCTGATGGAGTTCTACGAGCGCGGCGGGTTCGCCGAGGCACGCTTGCAGTGGACCGGCCCGACGGTCGCTTCGCGCACGGCGATTCCCACCACCAACCTGTTCACCTGCCTGCCGGCCACGCTCGAC
>JANMWG010000533.1:0-6671 GCA_031393885.1 Betaproteobacteria bacterium
CTTCGCTTCCGATAAGCCCTTCGTTCCCGATCGCTGCGCTTCGCCTTCCCCCTCCAGGGGGCGCAGCGTCCTCGGGGGACCCTGTGGGCGCTGCCCCTTCGCTTCCGATAAGCCCTTCGTTCCCGATCGCTGCGCTCCGCCTTCCCCCAGGGGGCGCAGCGTCCTCGGGGGACCCTGCGGACGGGGCCCCTCCGCTGCCGAAGTCCCTTCGTTCAACATCCCTGCGCTGCCCCGAGCACTCCGGATTGGGCGGCGGATAGGTAAAATCATGAATTCCACGACCGGTGCCGGATAGCCCATTGATCCCGCCACCACCGAGGGGTTACCTTGCATGCCCGTGGCCCTGTCCGATGCTGGACACCCGCCACGCTAGCACGCCGTCGCCACCCGCTTTCACCCCGCTCCATAGACCACCATGCGCCTCGCCATCCCGCTCCTGCTCCTCATCGCCACCGCTGCGGCGCCCGCACGCGCCGCGTCTTCATGGGCTGGCGACCTCACGCCCATTGGCCCCGACAACTGGAATCGCGCCCGCGCCGCGCACCTGCTGGAGCGTGCCGGCTTCGGTGGCACGCCCGAGGAGATCGATGCGTTTGCGCAGCTCACCCCGCGCGAAGCCGTCCGGCGACTGGTCTACTTCGAAGGTGCACCCGACCCGGCCTTCAAGCCGTTCGACGAATCGGGCGTGTTCGACGCCGCTCTCGATCACTTCCCGCCGAGCCGGCCCGCCACGACCGATCTCGCCCGCACCACCGGCGAGGCGCTGGGTGTGAGGGTCAAGCCTGCCGGCAATCGGCCGATGCAGCCGGTGGTCAACAAGTTCTTCTACTGGCTGCGCGCGAGCGTCCTCGAGACCAACCGGGTTTCCTATTGGTGGGCGAACCGCATGCTGACCTCGCCACGCCCGCTGCAAGAAAAAATGGCGTTGTTCTGGCACGGCCATTTCGCCACCACCGAAGAGAAGGTGCGCGACTACCGCAAGATGCTGCAGCAGCTCGAGTTGTTCGAGGCCCAGGGGCTGGGCAACTTCCGCACTCTGATGGTCGGCGTGGCGCAGGGCCCGGCGATGCTCGCTTTCCTCGATGCCGGGGTGAACGTCAAGGGCGCTCCGAACGAGAATTTCGCGCGCGAGATCATGGAACTCTTCACCATGGGCGTGGGCAACTACAGCGAGCACGACATCCGCGAAGCCGCCCGCGCCTTCACCGGCTGGAACTTCGAGGGCACCACTTTCACGGTCAACGCTTCCCAGCACGACGACGCCGACAAAGAGGTGCTCGGGCGGCGCGGTAACTTCGATGGCGTCGACGTGATCGACGTGATCCTCGACCACCCCGCCACACCGCAGTTCATGGCGGCCAAGCTCTACCGCTTCTTGGTGCGCGATGATCTCGATCCGGCCGTGAAAGCCGAACTCGGGCGGCGGCTGAAGGCCGGCCACTACGAGATCGCGCCCTTCCTCGAGATGGTCCTCCTGTCGAAGGATTTCTACGCGCCCGAATCGACCGCCACCCGCATCAAGAGCCCGGTCGATCTGGTGATCTCCACCTACCACAAGCTCGGGCTCGAACAGGTGCCGGGCGTGCCCGATTTCAACGATGTGACCGGCTCGCTCGGCCAGCGCCTGCTCTACCCACCCACCGTCGCCGGCTGGGCCCAGGGCCGCAGCTGGATCACGCCGGGCCTGCTGCTCGAGCGAGGCAATTTTGCGCTCGACGTCGTGTTCCCCGACATCACGTTCATTCCCGGCGACCGCTATCCGGTGCGCAGCACCGGCTACGAGATCCGTGCGGTGCACGAGCGCATCCGCGCCGGCATGGATATGACCACCGCCACCAGGCCGGTCGACAAAGACGGCGGCACCGAGATGATGGCGATGTCCAACAACACCGATCGCGACGAGGCGTTCAACACGCGCTTTGCCAGCTATCGCGGCTGGCAGATGGCGATCGAGCGCGTCAAGCCGATCCCGCGCGACACCGCACGGCTGGATCTGAGCCGCATGGTGATGGCGGCGAAGCTGACCACGCCCGCCGAGGTGGTCGACTTCTTTGCGCAACGGTTCCTGTCGGTGCCGCTCGATGCCGGCACGCGCGATCACATGGCCGCCTTCCTGGTGCAGGAACTCGGCACTGCCGACATCCCGGCCGCGGCCACCTGGATGGAAGACCCGCTGCGCATGCTGCTGCACCTCATCCTGAGCCGCCCCGAGTATCAACTCGGGTGAATACGCCCGCCCAAGCTGCGCTGCGCTATGCCTTCCTCCCGGGAGGGCGCAGCGTCTTCGGGGGCCCTGCGGACGCTGCTCCTCCGGTCAACCGGAGGCGGCCGATAATGGCCAGTACCGCATCCACACCACCAATATCGGGTAAGCAAGAACCATCATGAACCGCCGACATCTGCTCAAGGCCGCCCTCGCCGGCGCCGGAACCCTCGGAGCCCCGGGCATCTTCTCCCAGGTCGCACAAGCCGCGACGGGATCCGACGACGATCGCATCCTCGTGATCTTCGAACTCTCCGGTGGTAACGACGGCCTCAACACCGTCGTGCCATATGCCGACGACGCCTACTACCGGTTGCGCCCCACCATCGGCATCAAGCCCGCCAAACTGCGCAAGCTCGATGACCGCTACGGATTGAACCCCGGGCTGGCCGGCATGGAACGTCTCTACAAGGACGGCAAGCTCGCCATCGTTCACGGCTGCGGCTACGACAATCCGTCGTTCTCGCACTTCACATCGATGGCCTATCTGCATACCGCGGCCCCGAACAGCGGCGACGACTACGGCTGGGTCGGACGCCTCGCGGACAACATGCAACCGGCACCAAAGCCCAACTACCTGATCAACATCGACACCGCCCAGTCACTCGCCGTCAAAAGCCGGCTGCACACGCCGGTGGTGTTCGACGACCCCGCGCTGTTCCAGCGCAGCGGGTTTCTGCAGACCCGCCCGGTGCTCGACGAAGTATCGCCGACGCCGCCCGGCAACGCGTCGCTCGCCTATCTCAATCAGGTTGCCAACGGCGCCCGCGAGGCCTCCGGGCTCGTGCGCGAAGCCTGGGCTGACTACAAGTCGCCGGTCGACTACGGCATCAACCCGTCGGGCCTGCCCAAGGTAGCCGCATGCATCGCCGCCGGCCTGCCGACCCGGCTTTACTACGTGGCCTATCGTAACAACGCCTTCGATACCCACGTGCAGCAGTCCGACCTGCACCAGCGCCTGCTCACGTACGTGTCCGACTCGATCCTGGGCTTCACCCGCGACATGGAGCGCCTGGGCATGGCCGATCGTGTGTCGATGCTGGTCTTCTCGGAGTTCGGCCGCCGCGTCCCGGAGAACACGAGTCTCGGCACCGACCACGGTGCCGCCAACGTCATGTTCTTCGCGGGCAAGACGGTCAAGGGCGGCCACTACGGCACACCGTCCTCGCTGACGGCGCTCGACGCGGGCGACAACCTCGCCTACACCACCGACTTCCGGCGGGTGTACGCAACCGCCATCGACGGCTGGCTGCGATCCCGCAGTGCCGAGACGGTGCTGAAGGGGCGCTTCGATCCGTTTCCGGTATTCGCCTAGACGGGTCTGCCCCTCGGCGCCCGGCAACGCCTGGAGCAGGCAGCCGCGACCCGAAACCCGATCCGCAAGCTTCCAGGATCGGTTCGATGCTTCGAAGGGTGGCGGATGTGTAGGTGTTTGCCGACGCCACGGGATTGCGGTTGCCGTGCCTGCCACAATGTGATCCTTGCGGTGATGTGCCTCGTGCCGCGTCTTCCCTGGCGACCCCGATCATGCTCATCAAATTCGACAGCAGCGCCGGCACTTTCACCATGTTCGGCGATGTCGCCCTGCAGCTGCTGAAGCTGGCGGGGCACAGCGGCGCCGTGCCGAGCGCGATCCTGGCAGCGGACCTGCCCGATGCGCTGAAACGTCTCGAGCAGGGGCTCGGCACTTTCGTCGAACCGGTCCGGCCCGACGAAGACGAGCCGGGAGCCATCCCCGCCGTCTCCCTGCAAAAACGCGCGTTCCCGTTGCTGGAGTTGCTGAAGGCAGCGGCCGCTGGCGGACACGATGTGATGTGGGATCGTGCTTGACGCCGCAAGACCCGCGATCCGCGCCGCGCGGGAGACCGACCGCGCCGAGCGCCTTCCGGCCTGACACTTCCACCGCATGTCGCGAACGTCTGTCCCGATTCTCGCCCACCTGCGCGCCGCGCTGCTGGTCGGGCTGGTGATGGCGGCATCCGCCTTCGCGGTCGCCGACACGCCGCCGCCGGAAGCTGTCACCGCCGAAGTGTCCGCGCAGGCTCAGGCCGTTTTCGCCCGCGCCCGCGACAAGCTGCTTCAGGTGCGGATGATCGATCGCGGCACCCAGGCACAGACCTCGATCGGCTCCGGCTGGATCGCCTCACCCGATGGCCTCGCCATCACCAATTACCACGTGGTGTCGCAGTTCGTGCTCGACCCCGACCGCTACACCGTCGAGTTCGTGCGCAGCGACGGCAGCCGCGGGCCACTGGCGGTGCTGGCGGTCGACGTGGTGCACGATCTCGCGCTGGTGCGCATGGCGGGCGACAAGCTCCCCGCGCTCCAGCTTGCCGACACCGCGCTGCGCAAAGGCGACCGCGGGTTCTCGATGGGCAATCCACACGATCTCGGCCTCACCATCGTCGAGGGCACCTTCAATGGCATGACCGAGTTCACCCTCACCGAGCAGTTCAATTTCACCGGCGCCATCAACGCCGGCATGAGCGGCGGGCCTGCGGTCACGCTCCACGGCCGGGTATTCGGCGTCAACGTGGCCAACCTTCGCGACGGGCAGTTGCTGAGCTTTCTGGTGCCCGTCCGGTTCGTGCAGGAACTGCTCGCGCATGCCCCGCGCGCCGCGCCCGATCCGCGCACGCTGCGTTCCATGGTGGAGCGCCAGTTGCTGGATCGCCAGAACGACCTGTTCACGCGCATCGCCGCGCAGCCGATGCCGGTGGCACCATTCGGGCGCTACAGCGTACCCGACAGCCTGGGCACCTTCATGCGCTGCTGGGGCGAGTCCGGGCCCGACCGCACCAAGCCCTACGAGCAGGCCTTCAAGACCTGCGACGCGCAAGGATCGATCTACATCGACGGCAACTTCGACACCGGCGGCGTGCGCTTCCGGCACGAGTTGCTCAAGAGCAAAACCCTGGGCTGGCTGCGCTTCTCCTCGCTCTACGAGCGCAGCTTCGCGCGCGACACGCCCGAGGGCGACACCACGCGCGAGGACGTGACGCCGTTCCGCTGCCACCAGCGCTTCGTCACTCACGACGGCGGCACCATGCGCGCGGTGTTCTGTGCTCGCGCGTACAAGCGGCTCAGGGGGCTGTACGACGTGCGACTGAAGCTCGCCACCCTCGACAGCACCCACGAAGGCCTGCTGAGCTGGCTCGCTGTCGACGGCGTCAGCCTCGAGCGCGGCCTCGCGTTCGGCAAGCGCTACCTGGAAGCGGTGCGATGGACCAAGTGATCTTCGTCGAGCTGCTGGGTCGCACCGGCGATGTCGCCCATCGTGTGCCGCTCACCGCGCTGCCGGCCACGGTCGGTCGCGCCTACGACAACGATGTGATCGTCGACGATCCGTTCGTCGCGCCGCATCACCTGCGCATCGAGCGCCGCGACGACGGATCGCTCGGTGCCGTCGACCTCGGCACCCGCAACGGCCTGCACATCCTGCCGGACAGCGGCGCGGGCGACGCGCTGCGGCTGCGCATCGGCCACACGCTGATGCGCGTGCGCACTCGTGATTTTGCGGTGGTCTCCGAACAGCCCGACCCGGTCGCCGCGCGTTGGGGCTCCGTGCCCGCCACCGTGCTGCTGCTGTGCGCCTATCTGGCGTTGCTCGCCCTGCACACCTATGCCGGCACTGTCGAAGAGTTCGTTCCCGCACGCCTTTTCGTAGGCCTGCCGATCGCCCTGCTGGTGCCCGCAGCCTGGGCTGGCGCGTGGGCCGCGATCGGCCGGCTCACCGCCGGCCGCGCCATGTTCTTCGCGCATGCGGCGCTCACGCTCACCGGTCTGGTCACGACACTGGTCATCGAGCCCTTCTTCAACCTGCTCGCGTTCTCGCTGTCGGCCCCGGTCCTCATTGCGATTTTGCCACTGGTCCTCGGCTCGGTCGGCGGCACGGTTCTCTACGGCCAACTGCGACTGGTGAGCCGTCAACCCACCGCGTTGCTGGCCACCGCCGCGGTGGTGGTCGTGGCCCTCGGCGTGTCGGGAACCTACGTCGCCGGCTATCTCGAAGCGCGCGAGGATGTCTCCCACCTCGACGCCATGCATATCCTCGAACCGCCGTTCACGCGCCTGGCCCCCGGCGTATCGGTCGACGCCTTCATCGAGGGCGCGCAGGCACTGGAGAAGCCACTGGCGAAGCTGCGCGAGGAGCCCTAGTTTCGTTGGGGTCAGGCCTGCGACCCTGCATATTAGGACATTGCAATCGGGACCCATGAAGCGGAACGACTGCCGGCATGGTGATTGACTTACGCCGTAAGCCACTCTAGCAGCCTGTCGGACTCAGGATGATTCGGCTGCAACGGCGGGAGAGCGGTCCATATCTCGCCGATTTCTCCTGGCATATTCCCGATATGCGCGTCGAAATCGACAAAATCCGGCCTCGCTCTCCCACCGTTTCGCTATCGAA
>JANMWG010000544.1:0-3299 GCA_031393885.1 Betaproteobacteria bacterium
CCCCGCTGCCATCGGCATCGAACGACAACGTGCCGGTGGTCGTATCGAAGAAGACGCGATCGGTCGTGGCAACGCCGGCTTGCAGATCCGGGCCAGCCCGGAATGACGCGGCCGCGAGCGTCCCGAAGGCAAGACCGTCGAACACGAGGTGATCGAGAACCAGCTTGTCGCTGCCGCTGGCGAAGTCGGTGACGGTGTCGACGTTGGCCGGACCCAGCGCATCGTCGAACACGAACCGGTCGGCACCGCCGCCACCGCTGAGGATGTTCGCCGCCACATTGCCGTTGATGGTGTTGGCGAGATCATTGCCGGACCCGTGTTGGCGACCGGTGCCGCCGAGGACCAGGTTCTCGACATTCGCCGGCAGCGTGAAGTCGCGCAGCATCGAGATCACCGTGTCGATGCCGCCGCCCGCACTTTCACCGATGGTATCGCGCACATGGTCGACCTGGTAGGTGTCGTTGCCCGCGCCGCCGAGCATCATGTCGGCGCCGCGCTCGCCATCGAGCAGGTCGTCGCCGGCACCACCGAGCAAGGTGTCGTCGCCGGCGCCACCGAGCAAGGTGTCGTTGCCGTCGCCGGCGTCGAGCAGGTTGCGACTGCCGTTGCCGATGACCAGATTCGCCACGCCGTTGCCGGTTGCCGACAGTGCGCCGACGCCGGCCGCGAGCGTCAGGTTCTCGACGTTCGGGCGGAGCGTGGTGCCGCCGCTGCCCCGATAGATCACTTCGTCCGTGCCCTCTCCGGCGCGTTCCGAAACCGTGTCGTTGCCCTCGACCAGATAGGTGTCGTCGCCCAGGCCGCCGAAGAGGGCATCGCTGCCGCCGCCGCCGTCGAGCCGGTTGCCGCCATCGTTGCCGCGCAACAGGTTGTCGGCGCCATTGCCCACGAGGTCGAGATTGCCGGCACCGGTGAGGGTGGCATTCTCGATGGCCGCGGGCATCACCAACGGCACCGACGTGAAGACGGTATCGATGCCGCCACCGATCGCTTCGATCACGACATCACCGGGGTCGTCGAGTACATACGTATCGTTGCCATCGCCACCAACGAGCGTGTCGGCGCCGGGACCACCGTCGAGATTGTCAGCGCCGCCGAGACCGGTGAGTTCGTTGTCGCCGGCATTGCCGACGAGGCGGTTGGCGAGCGCATTGCCGGTGCCGAAAACCGCACTGCCCTCGAGGCGCAGCTCCTCGACGTTGTCGGGCAGGGCAAAATCGATGGTTGCCCGCACCACGTCCGACCCTTCGTTCGGCGCCTCCGAGACCTGATCGCTGGATTGCCCGACCACGAAGGTATCGTTGCCCGGGCCCCCTGCCATCTGGTCGTTGCCGTCGCCACCATCGATGAGATCGGCACCCGCGCCACCGTCGATGACATCATCGCCGCCAAGGCCGCGCAGTTGATTTGCAGCGGCGTTGCCGATCAGCACGTTGTACCCGGCGTTGCCGGTGCCGCTGATCGCCAACACCCCGGTTAGCACCAGTACCTCGAGTTCAGCGGGAAGGACGAACGTGGCGCTCGACCGGACTTCATCGATCCCGCCATCGCCGGTATCGAACGGCAGACCATTGTCTTGCTGCTCGATGACGACCTCGGCGGCGTTATCCACCACGTAGGTGTCGTTGCCATCGCCACCGAAGAGCGTATCCGCACCGGCGCGGCCGTCGAGCAGATCGTCGCCACCTCTGCCGCGCAGTACGTTGGCGGCGCCGGTGCCGCCGAGGGTATCGGCGAAGTTCGAGCCGGTGACGTTCTCGAGAACGACGCCGTAGGCGACCGCGACCGCCGACAGGTTGCCCACGGCGTAGACATGCCCGCCGGTATTCCGCAGATCGATATCGATCGCCCTCGAAGAGCCGGAAAAGTCGAGCGTGTCGTTGCCGCCGGCGTCCCAGATGGTGCGCACGGTGTTGTCGTCGGCGCCGCTCCAGACCGTGTCGTCCAGCCGGTAGGCGTTATTGGCGCCGTAGATCGCCTGGATGGCGAGGATGTCGAGCGGCATCGGCGTGACCTGGTAACCCGCGTTCGAGTCCGGCCGCGGCAGATCGTTGTACGTCATGATGGTCTGGTAGCCGGTGTCGCGGCTGCCGATGCCGAGCTCGGTGAAGGTGGGGCGGGCGTTGCCGCCATCGTCGTGCGGATGCTTCAGACCGAGCGCATGACCGATCTCGTGCAACACGACCAGGGACCAGAAGCTGCCCCGGGCGTTGGCGACACTGTTGGCGTAATTCAGGTTGAGGAAGACGTCGCCTTCGGGATGCCCATAGGTCGCTCGCGTCCTCCCGACTTCCGGCAGGAAAGCGGCCGTCGCCAGCGCCGGATCGGGAAAGCAGCCCAGCCCCGCGATCACTTTTCCGCCCGGGTCGGCCAACCCGAAGTTTCTGAAGGCAAGCCCGAGATTGGCAGGGGAACTGGAGATGTCGACGCTCGATGTGGTCGCCACCCGCGCAAACCTGACGTTGGCGACGGCGCCCCACGCCGCGAAGTCCTGATCCACGGTTGCGATGCGTGTCGGGGTCCAGCCGGCGAGCAAGTTTCCCAGACTCTTGTCGTGGAGCGCATAAGTCAGCACCCGCTGACCAGTTCCGAACGTCCATGCGCCACCCTGCGCCAGCCCGGCAATGGCCGGATTCAGCGAGGACAGACTGGTGCCGTCTGGCGGAAACGCGTTGGAGACAGGAGTGGCCATGGCGCAATGATGCCGCGAATTTGTCGCCGGGAGAGAGACAGGGATTGTCTCATCAGGTGCCTGCCGATAAACTTACAAAACGATAGAATTTTAACCAGTCAGGGAGTGTAGATGTCACCACTCGCACCCAAGCCGATGGCTCTCGCAATTGCCGTCGCCGCGGCCTTCGGGGCTCCAGCGCCCACGCGCTGATCGTCGACGCCAATGTCTCCGGCTCGCTGTCGGTCAATGGCTCGATCCTCGTCTCGCAAGCCACGCCCGGCGATACCTCGCCGATCTCCGGCTCGAACAACCTGTCCGGCATCAGCGGCCTGAATTCGTTTTTCTACGGCAACCTGGCTACCGGTTCGACCAACATGCGGGCGATCGCCGGGCTCGAGAATCAGGTCGACAGCCTGATCGTCTACAAGGCACTGATCACCAACGACGCCGGGGTCGCGCAAGACGTCGCATTCAATTTCTTCCTCGGTCGCGGCCGGGTCGGCGTGGACTCCAACGTCGCCAGTGCGACGCAGAACGGCTTCGGCAACGCCTCGCTTGCGAGTTCGATCAAGTGGGGCGGCAGCACGGTCTGGAGCGTCGGCCTCGCGGTCGACAAGGCCACGGG
>JANMWG010000516.1:0-2094 GCA_031393885.1 Betaproteobacteria bacterium
CTCAAGGACTTCGGCGTGCAGGCCGAGGTGCGCGCCGCCTATCCGGGGCCGGTGATCACGCGCTACGAGATCGAACCCGCCGTCGGTGTCAAGGGCAGCCAGATCGTCGGGCTGGCCTAGGACCTCGCGCGCGCGCTGTCGCTGGTGTCGATCAGGGTGGTCGAGACGATTCCCGGCAAGAGCCTGATGGGCCTGGAACTGCCCAATCCCAAGCGCCAGATCGTGCGCCTGTCGGAGATCCTCGGTTCGCAGGTCTACAACGACAGCGCCTCGATGCTCACCATCGCGCTGGGCAAGGACATCGCCGGCAAGCCGGCGGTCGCCGATCTACAGAAAATGCCGCACCTGCTGGTCGCGGGCACCACGGGCGCGGGCAAGTCGGTGGGCATCAACGCGATGCTGCTGTCGCTGCTCTACAAGGCCGAAGCCAAGAATGTACGCCTGATCCTGATCGACCCCAAGATGCTGGAGATGAGCATCTACGCCGACATTCCCCACCTGCTCGCGCCGGTGGTGACCGACATGAAGCAGGCCGCCAACGCGCTCAACTGGTGCGTGGCGGAGATGGAGCGGCGCTACAAGCTGATGAGCGCGCAGGGGGTGCGCAACCTGGCCGGCTTCAACCACAAGGTCGCCGACGCGAAGGCCGCCGGCAAGCCGTTGACCAATCCTTTCACGCTCACGCCGGACTCGCCCGAACCGCTTGAACACCTGCCCTTCATCGTGGTGGTGATCGACGAGCTGGCCGACCTGATGATGGTCGCCGGCAAGAAGATCGAGGAACTGATCGCCCGCCTGGCGCAAAAAGCACGCGCATCGGGCATTCATCTTGTCCTCGCAACCCAGCGTCCGAGCGTTGATGTGATTACCGGCCTGATCAAGGCCAACATCCCGACTCGCATGGCCTTCCAGGTATCGTCCAAGATCGATTCGCGCACCATCCTCGACCAGATGGGCGCGGAGTCGCTGCTCGGCCAGGGCGACATGCTGTACCTGCCGCCCGGCAGCGGCCTGCCGCAGCGCGTGCACGGCGCCTATGTCGCCGACCACGAGGTGCACAAGGTGGTCGACCACCTGAGGACGCTCGGGGCGGCCAATTACATCGAGGGCATCCTCGAAGGCGGCGTGCTCGAAGGCGACGAAGCCGGACCCGGCGAAGGCGGCGGCGACCCCGAAAGCGACGCGCTCTACGACCAGGCGGTCGAGATCGTGCTGAAAAACCGGCGTGCCTCGATCTCGCTGGTGCAGCGCCACTTGCGCATCGGCTACAACCGCGCCGCCCGCCTGCTCGAAGCGATGGAAAAGGCCGGCATGGTCTCGCCCATGCAGTCCAACGGCAATCGCGACATCCTCGCGCCGGCACGCGCGGAATGACACGCCTTCCCGGTTTTCTCGCGGCCGCGGCGCTTTTCATCGGCGTGGGTGCGCAGGCCGCAGCCCTCGACGCGCTGCGCGACTTCGTCAGGAACACCCGCTCCGGCAAGACCACCTTCACCCAGGTGATCGTGAACAAAAGCGGCAAGACCTCCAATCCGGCTTCCGGTTCGTTCCAGTTTCAGCGCCCGGGAAAGTTCCGCTGGGTGTACGAGAAACCCTATGACCAGTGGATCGTCGGCGACGGCGAGCGCCTGTGGATCTACGACCGCGACCTGAACCAGGTGACAACGCGCAAGCTCGGCGGTGCGCTGGGCGCGAGCCCGGCCGCCATCCTCGCCGGCAGCGATGACCTGGAAAAGAATTTCGAGCTCAAGGACGGCGGCGTGCACGACGGCCTCGAATGGCTGGAGGCCACCCCCAGGGCGAAAGACACCACGTTCGAACTGGTGCGCATCGGCTTTCGCAGCGAGGCCACAGGCAGCGCGCTGGCAGCGATGGAACTCAAGGACAGCTTCGGCCAGACCTCGGTGCTGACCTTCGGCAAGATAGAACGAAACGCGGTGCTGCCCCCCGACACCTTCCGCTACACGCCGCCCAAGGGCGCGGACGTGTTCGGCAGCGAGAAGTAGCGGGCGAGAAATAGCGGGCGAGAAATAGCGGGCGCATCGCCAACGTTTCTGGCTGCGTGCGCGGAACCCGCAACCCTGTCCATCCGCT
>JANMWG010000545.1:0-12474 GCA_031393885.1 Betaproteobacteria bacterium
GCGTGATGAAGCGCGTCGGTCCGGCGAGTACTTTTCGGCGCAGGAGGTGTTGAGCGAACTGGACGGCATGCTCGCTTCGGCGGAATCCAAGGTTCGCCGCTAAGTTTTCAAGAAACGGGGTCGCAAAGGTAGGGGTCAGGCCTGCATACATGCATAATTGAGACTGCTGCTTGCGGGTCACACACCGCGAGCCTGTAACCTATGGTCCTGCCCGGTGCACGCGAACGGCAAGATGCTTGTCACGCATGCGTTGCGGCAAGCCCCCCGGGTTTTGACAAGAAGGAGGAACACACAATGAATCAAGAACGCAGGTCGGTCTTTCGTGGTTTCACGGCGCTCGCCATGGCCGGGGCGCTGCCCGGTGGATTTATCGCAGCCGGCGCCAGCCATGCCGCCGCTACGCCGGCGCCCAATGGTGTCAAGGCGCTTGGTGTCAAGGCGCTGATCTACGATGTGTTCGGCACGCTGGTCGACTGGCGCACCGGGGTGGCCCGCGAGTCCCGCGCGGTTCTCGAACCGCTTGGCTATCAGCTCGACTGGATCGCATTTGCCGATGCCTGGCGCGCGGAGTATCAGCCCGCCATGGAAGAAGTCCGTTCCGGTCGCATTCCGTTCTCGCGCCTGGACGTCATCCACCGCCACATGCTCGACCGCATCCGGCCCCGGTTCGGCCTCGACACTCTCGGCGAGCAGGTGCAGCGCGATCTCAACCTGGCCTGGCACAAGCTCGACGCCTGGCCGGGCGTGACCGCGGGGCTGATTCGGCTGCGCAGCCGCTATCTTTTGGCTCCGTGCTCCAACGGCAACATTTCGTTGATGATCGATCTTGCCCGGCGCAATCAGTTTCCGTGGGACGCGATTCTCGGCGCCGAGATCGCCGGCGATTACAAACCTAAGCTGCGGGTGTATCAGGTCGCCGCCGAGGCGTTGGGCATCGAGCACCACGAATGCATGATGGTCGCGGCGCACAGTGGCGACCTCAAGGCGGCGGCACAGGCCGGATTGCGCACCGCGCATGTCTCGCAGCCCGACGAATTCGGCCCCGGCACCGGCGAACTGGCGTCGACCGTTCCGGTCGACGTGTCGGCGCGCAACTTCACCGAGCTGGCCGACAAGCTGCTGGCGTGAACGGCAGGGCCAGGTCTTGCGCCGTGCATGCGAATTGCCCGATTGACGCTGGGCGTACGCTGCTGCAAGACCTGACCCCAGGAGACAACCCATGAGTATGAAAAAGACCGACCTTTACAAGAATCTGGCGAAAAAGGTCGATGGCAAGATGAAGGCGGCACTGCCGCCGCAACGGTTTGCCCAGGGCGCCGCCAGCGTTGCGCAAAAGGCGGAAAAAGCCACGTACGACCCTGCGAGTAAGTTGGTGCCGGTGGCGTGCCGCCTGCCGGCCGAGTTGGTCAACCGCCTGCGCGAACGCGCGGTCGGCCATGAGGGTGGCGTCAACGCGCTCATTGCCCAGGCGGTGGAGCGCTGGCTCGAGCCTGCGCGGGGTCAGGTCTTGCCCCGTGCATCTGAGCTGCCAATCGACGTCTGAGAGTGCGATGCCGCAGGATTTGCCCCGCGCTTGCCGCGCTTGCCGCCCTTGAGCGGCCTCTGAGCGATTGACCGTCGACGGACCCGTTGTTACTCTGCATCCTGACGAGAAGAGAGATTTCCCTTCTTGTTTGCAGACCCCGGCGCACCGCTGAATGCGAGCGTTTCTGGGCAGCAGCCGTCGCAGGTCTTTCGCACTCCCTGAAGGAGGTCAGAACATGAAACTCGTTTCGCTCCCAGTTGCCGTGGCGCTGTATGTCTTCACTGCCGCCGTTCAGGCCGCGGTCACCGCTACCTTCGACAATCTGCCCACTGCCCCTGTCCTTACCGACGCCAAGGGCCTCTTCTTCGCTAACAACGACAGCTCGGATTACCAGGGCGTGACCTGGGATTCCCGCTTTCGCGTGGTCGGCGACGCCTATCGCATCGCGCCGCCTGACGGCCCGCTGTTCGGCCTGCCGAAATCACCCCACTACTTCGTTACCAACGAGACTGGCACGGTGGGTGGGGCGTTCACCAACGATGGCCTGCTCATGACCACGACGCTCGTGCTGACCGAGGCGTGGTTCGGGCAGAACGAGTACTACGGGTTCGGCGGCGGCGCCGACGAAGTCACCATCCACGCGCTGCACGGATCGAACATCCTCGGGTCGGTGTCGCTTGCCTTGCCCGACAACACCCCGGGCCAGCCCGAGCCGCTCGAGAAGATCGACACCTCTGCGTTTCTGTCGCTGTCCGGCATCACGGGCTATCGCATCGATCGGCATGTGCAGGGCCAGTTCTCCGATAGCTGGGTCGCGGACAACTTCGTGTTCCAGTCGCCGGTGCCGGAAGCATCGACGACGTTGCTCTTGATGCTGGGGCTGGGTGGCGTGATCGCCGTGCGGGGTCAGGTTTGGTACCGTGCACGCAGATTGCCCGCTTGACCCTGACAATGCGCTGCTGCAAGACCTGACCCAATACTGTTCGCCGGACTTTCAAGATCCCCTAAACCACCAACAGCACGGCGCCTGCGGTCTTGCGGTCCTCCATGTCGCGGTGAGCCTGCGCGACGTCGTCGAAGGCGTAGTCGTGATGTCGATCCGCGGTGATCGTGCCGTCGGCGAGCGCCGCGAACAGCGTCTTCGCCATGGCGTCGCGATCGGGCCCGGTGAAGTAGTGAAATACGCCCGGGCGCGAGATGCTGTTGGATTTCTCGAACAGCAACGAGATTAGAAACGGTTCGATGGGGCCGGAAGACTGTCCGAAGTTTGCGAGATGACCCCGGATCGCCAAGCACTGCAAAGAGCCCAGGAATGTGTCCTTGCCGACGGAATCGTAGACCACGTCGGCGCCCCGTCCGTCGGTGATGGCCAGTACCTTGTCGATGAAGTTCTCGCTGCGATAGAGGATCGTGTGGTCGCAACCGCTGGCCGCCGCGATCCGTGCCTTCTCCTCGCTCCCGACGGTGCCGATGACCGTGGCGCCAAGGTGCTTTGCCCACTGGCACAGCAGCCGACCCACACCGCCTGCCGCCGCATGAACCAGGACCACGTGACCGGCACGCACCGGGAAGACGCGATGCACCAGCATCTGCGCTGTCAATCCCCGCAGGAGCGTGGCGGCTGCGGTCCGATCGTCCAGTGAGTGCGGCAGCCGAACGAGCAAGCTGCTGTCGATGAGCCGTACGCTCGCGTAACCGCCGTATCCCCGCGTGATATAGCCGACGCGGTCCCCGGGGCTGAAGTCATGGACTTCGGGCCCAACGGCCTCCACGACGCCGACCGCTTCGAGCCCCGGAATGCCCGGCAACTTCAGCGTCTGGTACTGGCCGGACCGGACATAGCAGTCGTGAAAGTTGACGCCGGCGACGGTCTGACGAAGTCGGACCTGTCCATTGCCCGGCGCTCCCACAGCCACGGGCTCGATATGGAGGACCTCGGGTCCCCCGGGCTCGCGTATCACGATTGCCTGATCCATCGATCCCCTCCATCGGTTCGGGGTCAGGTCTTGCCCCGTGCACCTGACCAGCCCGCTTGACCCTGACAATGCGCTGCTGCAAGACCTGACCCCGCACCCTCCTCAACCCGCCGGATTCGGATACCGCAACTGGATCTGACCGATCTCGTCGAGTGTTTCCTGATCGAGCGCGAACTGCGCGCCGGCGATGTCTTCCTTCAGTTGCGCCATCGAGGTCGCGCCGATGATCGACGCGCCCAGAAACCAACGACTGGCCACATAGCCCAGGGCTAGCTGCACCAGCGTGATCCCGCGCTGCTTGGCGAGCGCTGCGTAGGCGTCCACCGCATCCGGCACCACTGCCTTGCGAAAGCGGATGCCCAGCCCCTCGAACAGCGTGAAGCGTGCAGCCGCAGGCTTCGCGCCACCCTGATATTTGCCGGAGAGAATTCCCGCGGCGAGCGGGCTGTAGGCCAGCAGAGACATCTTCTGCCGGAACAGCGTCTCGGCGAGGTCGTTGTCCACGTTGCGCGAGATCAGGCTGTAGCTGTTCTGCAGTGTCACCGGCCCGGCCACGCCCAGGTCTTTTGCCGCCTGCCAGAATTCGCTCACGCCCCAGGCGGTCTCGTTCGACAGGCCATAGTGGCGAATTTTCCCGGCCTCGATCATCGCGGCCATGCCTTCGACCTGCTCGTGGATCGACGGGCCGTCCTTCTCCTTCGACGGATCGAACTCGGTCGAGCCGAACATCGGCACGTTCCGCTGCGGCCAGTGGATCTGATACAGGTCGATGTAGTCGGTTTGCAGTCGCGCGAGGCTGGTGTCCACCGCTTCGGCGATCACCCCTTTTGTCAGGTCGGTGCGCCCGCCACGAATCCAGTCGCGGCGGCCGGGTCCGGCAACCTTGGTCGCAACATGGAGACGATCGCGCTGCTGCCGTGCGAGCCAGGTGCCGAGATACTTTTCGGTGCGGCCCTGCGTTTCGCCGTTCGGTGGCACCGGGTACATCTCCGCGGTGTCGATGAAGTTGATGCCCTGCGCGACGGCGAAGTCGAGCTGCTCGTGCGCCTCGGCTTCAGTGTTCTGCTGGCCCCAGGTCATGGTGCCGAGGCAGACTTTGGATACGTTGAGCGCCGTGCCGGGAAGCGTGAGGTATTGCATGCGAGGCCCTGGATCGAAGACGAGGGCCGTAGGGTACCGCGTGCCAGGGGTCAGGTCTCCCCCCGTGCATCCGACATGGCGCCTGCTGCCGCCCCCGATCGAGTGGCGACAGGCGCCGCGCCGACGATCAGCGCTGCTTCCGGCGCATGGTGACGCCGAGCAGGCACAGGCCCGCGAGCATCATGGCCACCGTTTCGGGTTCGGGCACCCCGCCTACCGTCTGGTACAGCCAGACACCCCCCGGCCCGAAGCCGTTGGCTGGTATCAGTGCATAGGGCACCAGCGCCGATACCGCCGCACTGCTGGTGCCGGCTGAATTGAATGCGGTGCCACAGTGGAGGCAGATCAGATCCCGCGCTTCGAAGGCGCGGATCATCAAGACCTGATCCGGGCCCGCGGACGTTCTCGAAATGCCTTCCGAGTTGCTCTGGAACAGGAAATCCGACGTGAGGCCGACCAGACTGCGGAAGGACGCCGCCGCCCCGCGCAGGGTGCTGTTTCCATTCGTGGTGATGGAGTACGGGGCGAGACCTGCATCCGCCATGAACCCCTTGACATCGCTTTCAGCGGCGAACGTCCACCCGGCAAACGTTCCCGTGGAACAAGTCGGATTGCAGTCGTTGGCCGCCCCGACCATGTCGTTGTACGACAGATGCTGGGACTCGGTGAGATCGAGCCATTCCCGGCTCGCGATCGTGTCGAGCGTGGATGTTCCGTGGTCGACCAGAGCAGCCTGGGCGGTCGGGCAGGCGAGTAAGGCGAACGCTATCCCGGCCCAGATCGCTCTGAACCACGGCCATAAGCGGGGCGGCGCGCCATCCAAAGGCGTGGTTCGATGCGAAACAACCAGACTGTTCGGTTTCATGAGTTCCCCCGAGGATGCCCGCGAGTGCGGAGCTTGTCCAAATCTACTCCCATGACAGGTTCATGTGCAATCGCCTTGGTCACCTGGGGTCAGGTCTTGCCCCGTGCACCTTGACTGGCCCATTGAGGCGGAGAATGTGGTGGTGCAAGATCTGACCGTTCGCAGTAACAGCAGTGTATCTAGCGGGTTGAAGTCCCGTCCGAGGAGTTGTCCGTACGCCTCGGTAGCCGACGGAAGCGGCGCTGGAGTAATCCAGGGTCGTGAGTTTCCGAAGAGCAAATGAGCAGGCCGTAATGCAAGTGAACCGATGAGTAGCCTCGTAAACGAAATGGAGTTGCCGACTCTATGGTCAAAAGAGGAAGGCCGTTGGGCGTGCGCAGGGACAACGGAAATGGCGCGCGCTGACTCCCGGGGTAGCAAGGACGGCATGTTCAGGAAGATGCACTGCCCAGTGCTGGAGACCCGTTGTTCGGGGTGGGGAGGCCACCGACCGAGGCGTATAAGGCAACGAAAGCGCCGTGGCGAGCAACGGGAGTCGGAGGGGTTCATAGTACCGATAGCAGTCCGGGACCAACACAAACCCGGGCGAGGGAAGGGACCCTGCTTTGTTCGCGCAACCGAAGCGCCGAGGATCAGGGGATTGCCATCGTGCTAGCCACCCCGAACACGATCAGGAGGCTGCAGAGGAAGCTGTATGCCAAGGCCAAGCAAGAGCCGGCCTATCGCTTCTACGCGCTCTACGACAAGGTATGCCAAGCGGAGATACTCGCTCATGCGTGGCGCCTGGTGCGGTCCAACGCGGGTGCCCCCGGAGTTGACGGGGTCAGCTTCGAGGCCATAGAGGGCGGGGTCGGGATAGAAACGTTTCTGCGGGAATTGGCCCGAGACATGAAGCGTCACCGGGTGCGCGATCGACGGATTGGCGAAGGCCGGTTCCCGAGCGCGCAACTGTACCGGCGCTATGGGCTGATCAAACTTCCCACGGTTGCGGGTTGGCGCTCGGCGCGTGCCCGGGCATGAAGAGCATCGGAAAGCCGTGTGCGGGAAAACCGCATGCACGGTTTGATGAGGGAGGGCAGGTGAAAACCTGTCCTCTACTCTACCCGGAACCACGCACGACTGTCGTGCGGATGTGTTGATGCAAGACCCAATACTGTTCTACAGTATTGGGTCAGGTCCGAGATACCGGGGAGGAAGCGAGATGAGAGCACTGGCAATCGTGATGGCGAGTCTGTTCCTGACGTCACCCTCGATCGTGTTGGCGCAGGACGCCATGCAATATGGGGTGAAGCACCTGAGAGTGCTGGCGGAAGACGACAAGGTTCGCGTGTTGAAGTACGCGCCGATGGCCGGCGACAAGACGCCGATCCATTCGCATCCCGCGTCGGTCGTCTATGTCATCAAGGGCGGAAGAGCCAGATTCACACTTCCCGATGGAACCGTTCGCGAGGCCGAACTGAAGACCGGCGAGACATTGCTGCGACCGCCGGTGACCCACTCTGACGAAGCGCTCGACGACATCGAGGCGGTGCTGGTCGAGATCAAGAAGTAAGGTCGATCGCTGAGCGGGCGGTTGGATGTTCGCGACGATCGTGCACCGCGAACACGGAAGCGGCCAGGTGTTGATTCCGCGCGGCCATGTCGGCGGGCCGCCCAAGCCTAGGCGGGTCGTTTCCGGCGGATCAGGATGACGCCACCGAGCAGCGCGATCGCTTCGGATTCCGGTACCCCGACCGCGCCAGGGGCGGATAGAAAATACTGGGGATGTTCAGGCCTGCATACATGCATGTCGAAAGGCTACCGGGCTTCGCACATCTAGCCTCGGGGTCTTGCCCCGTGCACTTGAATGACCCAAGGATACGCTGCTGCAAGACCTGACCCCGCTGTCACAAACCCGCCAGCCCCTTCGCCAACGCCCCCAACCCCTCGCGCCAGGTGATGTCGGTGTCAAGTGGTGTCACCGTGATCCAGCCGCTGGTGGCGGCGCCGATGTCGGTGTCGAGGTCGGGCGGCACGGCGGGTTCGTGCGTGAAACTCAGCCACGCATACGGAAAATTGCGCGGATCGATACGTGCATCCACGTTGAGCTTGACCTTGCCCCACTTGCCTTGCGGCACAGCGCGCACGCCCTTGATCTGATCGGGTTCGACGTCGGGAAAGTTCACATTATGGAAAGCCCCGCGCGGCGTCGGCACGCCGAGCAGGGCGCGCACGATGCGCGGCGCGTGGGCTTCGGTGGTCTGCCAGCGCACCGTACCGCCCACCGGAAACAACTGGCTCATCGCAATGGCGCGGATGCCCATGTTGGTGGCTTCCATGGCGGCAGCGCAGGTGCCCGAGAAGGTGAGGTCTTCGGCGAGATTCGCGCCGCGGTTCACGCCGGAGAGAACCAGTGTTGGCGGCGACTCGCGCATCACGTGGTCCAAAGCGATCACAACGCAGTCGGTGGGTGTGCCGCGCAGCAGCGCATAGCGCTTGTCGCCGCGCTCCTGCACGCGCACGGGTTCGCCCAGCGACACCGAGCGCGACGCACCGGACTTCTCGAAGTCGGGTGCGACCACCCATACGTCGTCGGTGAACTGGCGCGCGACGCGCTCCATGACCGCGAGGCCGGGGGCGTTGATACCGTCGTCGTTTGTGACCAGGATGCGGTGCTGCATGCGGCTCCTCCGTGAAGAAGCTGTCAGGATGCGTGCCTGACGTTTTTGTCGGACAATCCGGGCGACGATACCATAGCGAAAAGCGGTCTCGACAGCGCGCAAGGCGCCATCGACAGCCGCCGTCCCGGAGGAGACAGGCATGACCAAGGTCTACGTGGTGGGGGTCGGCATGACCCCGTTCGGCCGGTTTCTCGATCGTTCGGTGAAGGATCTCGCCATGCAGGCCGCCACCGAGGCCATGCGCGACGCCGACTGTCCGCCCGAGCGCATCGAGGCGGCGTTCTTTTCCAATGCGGCGCAGGGCGCGGTCGATGGCCAGCACTCGATCCGCGGTGAGCTTGCCCTGCTCGATCTGCCGTTCGGCAACATCCCGATCATCAACGTCGAGAACGCCTGCGCCAGCGCCTCCACCGCGCTCAACCTCGCGGTCACCAACATCCGCGCCGGCGTGTCCGAGGTCGTGCTCGCCGTGGGCGCCGAGAAGATGGTGATCGAAGACAAGGAAAAGAGCTTCGGCATCTTCAACGGCTCGTGGGACGTGCATGGGGTCGACGCCACCGTGGCCGGCCTGCTGCGGCTGGGCGACGGCGTGGCTACGCCGCCCGAGCACGAGAACACCGGCGCGCACAGTGTTTTCATGGACGTGTACCAAGCGTTTGCCAAGTTCCACATGAAGACCTTCGGCACCACGGCCCGGCAGATTGCCGCGGTGTCGGCCAAGAATCACCATCACTCCACCATGAATCCGCTGGCGCAGTACCGGCGCGATTACACCGTCGACGAAGTGATGAACGCCCGCATGGTCGCGTGGCCCATCACCTTGCCCATGTGCGCGCCGATCTCGGACGGCGCCGCGGCAGCCGTGGTATGCAGTGAATCGGCACTGAAATTCTTCGGTCGCGATCGCGCCGTCGAGATTCGCGCCTCGGTGGTGGCGGGCGGCGGGCGACGCCGCCACGACGACTATCGCGCCGAGGTGTCGCACGTGGCGGCCAAGCGCGCCTATGAGCAGGCGGGCATCGCGCCCGCCGACATCTCGGTGGCCGAGGTGCACGACGCCACCGCCATGGGCGAAATCCAGCAGAGCGAAAACCTCATGCTGTGCGAGTTCGGCGGTGGCGGTCCGCTCGCGGAAAGCGGTGCCACGTCCCTTGGCGGGCGCATCCCCATCAACCCCTCCGGCGGTCTCGAGTGCCGAGGACACCCGATCGGCACCACCGGTCTCGCGCAAGTGCACGAGCTGGTGACGCAACTGCGCGGCGAAGCGGGCGCGCGTCAGGTTGCCAACGCCAGGATCGCCGTCGCGGAAAACGGCGGCGGCCTCATCGGGGTCGAGTCGGCGGCAGTGTGCGTGACCGTCCTCGGACGATAGCTCGACGACCGTCCCGGCCATGAATCTCGCCGCGCTTCTGCATAACGCCGCGCGCAGCTTCGGTGACCGGCCGGCAGTTTCGGTCGGTAACGAATTGCAACTCACCTATGCGGCGCTGCAGTCGCGCGTCGCACGGTTGGCAGGAGGTCTGCTCGATGCGGGCTTGGCACCGGGCGATCGCGTCGCGCTGGTGATGAGCAACCGCCCCTGCTATCTCGAGATTCTGTTTGCCATCTGGCATGCCGGCCTGGTGGCGGTGCCCATCAATGCCAAGCTGCACGCGCTCGAGGTTGCCTACATCCTCGACCATTGCGGCGTGCGGCTGTGCCTCGTCACTGACGACCTGGCGCACGAGATCGCTGGTGCGGCCGCTGCAGTGCCATCGGTTGCGCGGGTGGTGTGCGTCGATACCGCCGAGTACCAACGGCTGCTCGCCGAGCCGATCGCCACGCATCACGCCGATCGCGACGACCTCGCGTGGATCTTCTACACCAGCGGCACCACCGGCCGGCCCAAGGGCGCGATGCTGTCGCATCTCAACCTCCAGTTGATGGCGTGGAGTTATCTGTGCGACGTCGATGCGATCACCGAGCAGGATTGCCTCCTGCACCTGGGTCCGCAGTCGCACGCTGCTGGCTTGTTCGGTCTCACGCACGTAGCCAAGGCGTCGCATCACGTGCTGCCGGCGAGCGGCGGTTTCGATCCCGGCGAGCTGGTCGATCTGGTCGGGCGGTATCCCAATGCCACCTTCTTTCTCGCGCCCACCATGTTGCGGCGCTGGTTCGATGCGCCGGCCATATCGCGCTTGCGGGTCGAGCACATCCGCACGGTGCTGTGCGGTGCCGCGCCGGTCTACGTCGACGACGTCAAGCGCGCCCTCGGTGTTCTGGGGCCGCGCTTCTGGAACGGCTACGGCCAGGGCGAGTGCCCGTGCACCATCACCGCGATGCCCAAGCATCTCTATATCGGCGAGGTCGACGACAGCCGCCTGGCATCGGTGGGCATCGTGCGCACCGGTGCCGAGGTGCGCATCGCCAACGCCGAGGGGCGCGATTGCGCTGATGGCGAAGTCGGCGAGATCCTGGTGCGCAGCGACATCGTGATGCACGGCTACTGGAACGATCCGGCCGCCAGCGCCGCGGCGCTCGCGGGCGGGTGGTTGCACACCGGCGATCTCGGCGCGATGGATGCGGCCGGCTTTCTCACGCTGAAGGATCGGTCCAAGGATCTGATCATCAGCGGCGGCGCCAACATCTATCCGCGCGAAGTCGAGGAGGTGCTGCTGTCGGATGCAGCAGTCGCCGAGGTTGCCGTGGTCGGCGGGCCCGACCATGAATGGGGCGAGCGCGTGGTGGCCTTCGTGGTCGCTCGTGCGGGCGTGCCGCCCACCCCCGAAACCCTCGACCGGCTTTGTCTTGCTAACATCGCGAGGTTCAAGCGCCCGAAGCAATACGTCTTCGTCCCGGAGCTCCCGAAAAACCACTACGGGAAGGTGCTCAAGACCGAATTGCGCGCGCGACTGTCCGCGACGTGATGTCACCCGTCGCCGGTGCTTCGCCGGCGGCGCCAACCGAGGAATCCGCCATGACCCAGGCCGTTATCGTCTCCACCGCCCGCACGCCGCTTTGCAAATCGTGGCGTGGTGCCTTCAACATGACCCACGGCGCCACGCTCGGCGGCCATGCCGTGCAGCACGCCGTGGCGCGCGCGAAGCTGGACCCGGCGGAGGTAGAAGACGTGTTGATGGGCTGCGCCAATCCCGAAGGCGCCACCGGCTGGAACATCGCCCGCCAGATCGCTCTGCGTGCAGGTCTGCCGATCACCACGTCCGGCGTCACCGTCAACCGCTTCTGCTCCTCGGGCCTGCAGACCATCGCCATGGCGGCGCAGCGCGTCATCGCCGGAGAGGCCGACATCTTCGTTGCTGGCGGCGTCGAGTCGATCTCCTGCGTGCAGAACGAGATGAACAAGCACATGGCCCACGACGACTGGCTGCGCGAGCACAAGCCCGAGATCTACTGGAACATGCTGCAAACGGCCGAGATGGTGGCGAAGCGCTACAAGATCGGGCGCGAACCGCAGGATCGCTATGGCGCCCTGAGCCAGCAGCGCGCCGCGGCGGCGCAGGCGGCCGGCAAGTTCAACGACGAGATCGTGCCGATCACGGTGACGATGAAGATCGTCGACAAGACCACCGGCCAGGAAACCACCCGCGAGCACACCGCCACCAAAGACGAAGGCATTCGCGCCGACACCACCTACGCGGGCGTGTCGCAGATCAAGCCGGCGGTGGAAGGCGGCGTGATCAGCGCCGGCAACGCGAGCCAGTTTTCCGATGGGGCGTCGGCGTGCGTGGTCATGAGCGACACGGTGGCGGCACGCAAGGGCCTGAAGCCGATGGGCATTTTCCGTGGCTTTGCGGTGGCCGGCTGCGAGCCCGACGAAATGGGCATCGGCCCGGTGTTCGCCATCCCCAAGCTGCTGGCGCGCACCGGCGTCAAGCTCGAGGATGTCGGGCTGTGGGAGCTGAACGAAGCCTTCGCCGTGCAGGTGATCTACTGCCGCGACAAGCTCGGCATCCCCGATGAGCGCCTCAACGTCAACGGCGGCTCGATCGCCGTCGGCCATCCGTATGGCGTCACCGGCGCACGGCTGGTCGGTCATGCGCTGATCGAAGGCAAGCGCCGCGGCGTGAAGGACGCGGTGATCACCATGTGCGTCGGCGGCGGGTTGGGTGATGCGGGCTTGTTCGAAATCATCTAGATGGCTTGCCGACCACTGGAACATGGCTAGTCGCAAATCCAAAGCCACCGCGAACGAAGCGCTCGGTCGCGATCTCTTGCAGTCGGTGAGGGAGATGAAGGCCGGGCAACGCGCGCGTGTCACAGTGGTCGAACCCGATGACATTGCTCGATCAGGTCAGATCGTTGACACCC
>JANMWG010000007.1:0-1500 GCA_031393885.1 Betaproteobacteria bacterium
ATTTTGGCATGTCGTTATATGCAAAGCGGCTCGAGAAAGGGCGTTTCGTGTGGCCCTCGGCACAGGACGGCGCGGTGTCGATTTCTGCCTCGGCATTGGCCTGTCTGCTGGAAGGCATTGACTGGCGCAACCCGCAGAAAACCTGGCGTCCGAGCAAGGTTGGGTAGCATTTTTCTGGCGATTTTTCTTCGAGATCAAGGCCGATTCTGCTAGAGATTTCGGCGATGGAGACGCTCTCGGCCCGCGATATTCAAGAGCTGCGCGAGGCCGTGGTCCGCGCAGGTTTGCGCGCCACAGAGGCAGAGGCGAATGCCGCCCGGGTCCTGGCCATCAACTCCGATCTGGTCGCCCGCAACGCCCATCTCGAACTGCAGAACGAGAAAATGCGGCGCGTCCTGCACGGGCCATCGTCGGAACGCTCGCGCCGCCTGATCGACCAGATGGAACTCGAGTTCGAAGAGCTTGAGGCCACCGCAACCCAAGACGAGATCGCCGCGCAGCGGGCGGCCGCAAAAACAACGACCGTCGAAGCCTTCACCCGCAAGCGCCACACACGCCGGGAGTTTCCCACGGGTCTTCCCGTCGAACGGGTCGTCATTGCCACCGACAAGACCTGTCCCTGCTGCGGCTCCGACAACCTCAGCAAGCTGGGCGAGAGCGTCATTCGTGCGCTGGAGACGGTGCCTGCCCAGCACAAAATCATCGAGACCGTGCGCGAACGCTTTTCCTGCCGGTCGTGCCAGACCATCACACAGCCGCCAGCACCGTTCCATGTCACGCCGCGCGCCATGTTCGGCCCGCATTTTCTGGCCTGCCTCGCGTTCAACAAATTCGGGCTGCACCAGCCACTCAACAGCCAGCGCGATCGCCTCGAGAGCCAAGGCATCCCACTCAGCCTGTCGACGCTTGCCGATCAGATCGGCGCGATCGCTGCCGCTGTGAAGCCGGTTTTTCTGCTGCTCGAAGCGCACACGTTCGGTGCCGGGCGCCTGCACGCCGATGACACCACCGTGCCGCGTCTGGCAAAGTACAAAACCGATATCGCCCGGATGTGGACTTATGTCTGCGATGATGCGCCCTTCGCAGGCGGGCGCGCACCATCGGCGCTGTTCTATTATTCCAGAAACCGCAAGGGCGAGCACAGCCGGGAACACCTCGTCGGCTATCGGGGCATCCTTCAGGCCGACAATTACGCCGGCTACAACGCGCTCTATGACCCCGGTCGGGCCGAGGGGGCGATCACCCACGCTGCCTGCTGGGCCCATGCGAGGCGATACTTCTTCGAACTTGCCGACATCGCGACCCAGCTCAAGCGAAAGCCTGGCAAGCGTGTCGTCATCTCGCCACTCGCGATCGAGGCCGTATCCTCCAGCCCCAGCCCAACAAAGCGCATGAACGAAAGCCGGTCGCGCAGCTGATACTCCATCTGATCGTCTGACAGGTTGTACAGGGCCTGCAGCACCATGACCTTGAAGATCAGCACTTCATCCCAGGGCTTGC
>JANMWG010000010.1:0-2160 GCA_031393885.1 Betaproteobacteria bacterium
CCAGGTGTCCTTTCTTGATCCCAGGGGCACCGCGACCGGCGCGTTCGTGCGTTATCCTCGCGCCTCGGCTGAACCATATCCCCCCAAAAGCGCGACCGTGAGCGAAATCCCGAGCCTCAGGAAACGATTCTTCGAGCGCAAGTGGGTGGTCGAACTGCTGAGCGCGGTGCCACCGATCATCGCGGCCCTGTATGTGGCGTACGCGTCATCGAAGAATCCGACGACTGCCTGGGCCACGCGCTGGCTTCTCGCCGGGGTCGGGTGGCTGATGCTGGCGAGCCTGGTCAAGATCCGGCACGCCGCCAGCGAGGAAGACAAGAAGAGCCCGAAGGACTCTCTCTACGCTGCCCTATGCGTGGTGCGTGCCGCCGTGGCGGGGCACCTCGAGCTGCAGGAAGACAAGGCATCGGACGTGCTGCGCATGACCTTGCATCGCGTGCCCACGCCGCGTGATCCGAAGGTGATCGAGCAGGTCACGCCATATGTGGGCGGCAGCGGCGGGGAGCCGGGGCGGCAGTTCCTGATCCAGACCGGGGTGGGCGGAAAAGCTGCCCGGACCGGCAAGCCCTGGAACCTGATCCTGCCGGACACGATGCCCTTCGACGAGCGCCTCGCGGAGCTGCAAACCAATTGGGGCTATACCGACGCCGACGCGCGACAGGTGCTGGCGCGCAACCGGAAATCGTTCGCGGCCCTTCCAATCAAGGGAAAGGACCACAATGTGATTGGTGTGATCTACCTCGATTCGACCAGCGAGGTCGCGTTTCTCGATCAACCGCTGCGTGGCCTGCTGGTGGACTGCTGCAGCGGCATAACGCTGTATATTTCGGAAAAGTACCTTTGAGAGGAAAAATCCTCATGCAACCATCGGCCCACGCGATATCGCAGCAAGCCGTCCGAAGTGAAGATCTCCCGCACCGGCCCGGTGCGCGCGTGTTCACCGTCGACCTCTCGCAAGCGGAAGAAGCCGCGCTGACCTCCGACGCCACTGAGATCGGTGCCCTGAAGTCCGACGTTGGAGCCCCGGTTCTCGCGAGAGAGGTTGCGTAGGACTCCGTTTTCGAAGCCGCGCCCTACCGAGTTGGTGGGTCAGACACGGGCAAGAGGGTGCTTCCGTCGAAGCGCGGCACTGGCCGCCACGGTCCACCGGTCGGGCCGACATTGACCAGACAAGGCGGCCAGGGCGGCGATCGACAACGCTGCCAGCGGCGTCGAGCACCTCACCGCCAGTGCGATACCGCCCTGCACTCGAACCCGTGGCTTGGCGCCCTCAGCCGGCGATCAGCACGATGTCCCACACCATTGCCAGGGCGTCGGACTCCTGGCCACCCGCCGGCGCGCCACGACGGGCGATCAATGTTTCCTTGAGCCAGATCTGCTGCAGCAAGGGGTCGGTGTCGTTCAGGGCTTCGCCTTCGAAATACATCTGCGTGGTGAGCCGGCTCGCGTGCCCGGCAATATCAAAGTGAATGTGCGGCGGCCGGGTCCAGCCGGGCCGCGGCGTGGGATAGGCGCCGGGCTTCACGGTCTTGAGGCTGTAGCGACCATCGGCACCGGCGCGGATTTTCGCGTAGCCCTCGAAGTTGGGGTCGAGCGCCGCCGGATTGCGATCGGCCGGATGGGTGTAGCGCCCGGCGGCGTTGGCCTGCCATATCTCGATCTCGGCATTGGCAACCGGCCGGCCGCGCATGTCGATGACGCGCCCGCTGAGATACACCACCTGGCCGAGCGCAGAGGCACTCTGGCCGGCGATAACGGTGAGGTCGGCGTCCTGATCGGCGGGCAGGCGCGACGGATAGAACGGCCCGCGTATCTGATCGCTCGTGGGCAGGTTGGGAGGTTGCTGACCGAACGCGAGCGTCGCGACACTGGCCAGGCCCGCACCCGCTAACGCTGCCGATGCGGTCAGCATGCTGCGGCGCGAAACACCGGCGCCCGGAGAAGCGTTGACGGGCGTTGCGTGATGGTGGTCGTCGCCGACCGCTGCGGTTGGTTTGAGCATGATTCCTCCTGATTCAGTGGCCGTCGCAGCTCTGGGTCCGGACACACCGAAATGGTGTACCCGGTTATTTTGCTTTTGGATTCGGTGCTGGCGCTGGCCCCTGGGCCGGCGGCGGCGGCGGCGGCGGCATCAAACCTTCTTTCGTCAACACCGCCTTC
>JANMWG010000013.1:0-7225 GCA_031393885.1 Betaproteobacteria bacterium
CCATCACCAGAAAAGCCGGCTGGCCATCCGCGCAGAGAGCGCCCAGGGGGTCGCACAGGAAACCGATCGGTTGCGCTGCGTTGTTGCGCAACCGATCGGACACCACGGCGATACCGGTCACGGTTGCCATCTGCCGCCAGGCCGCGATCCACGGGGCGCCCTCCTCGCTGGCCACACGAATGGTGAGTGCTTCGATCGGGCCGGCGCTGATCTCATGCAGGGTCATCAGGTCCGCCAGCATGCGCGTCGGATGGCGGTCCGGCATCAGCACGTTGGAAACCGGGATCGCCGCAGCGCTTCTCAGTTCGAGCATGAACGCCTGGCCCAGGCCGTCGCACTCGATGGCATCGTACAGCCGTCCGAGGACCCGGGCCGTATCGCGTCTGTCGCCCTTGGCAGCCAGACCCAGGGTATTCGGCAGGATCCGTGTCACCTGTGCGCCAAGACCGAGCGCCGCCGCGGTGAATACGTCGGTTTCGCCACCGGGACGGCTATCGCCCAGCACGGCGACGTGCTTGCCCTTGAGCGGCAAGCCCCGCCCCTGGGCCTGCTTGAGAGCACGCGCCGTCGTCAGAAGGGTCTGCGCATCGGCTGCGGACAAATCGGCGAGCGTCCACAGACCGCGCTGATGCAATTTTTGATTCATGAACCGGCCGGCGCAGGGATGATCTCTCCAGCAGCATCGAGGCAGTGGGAGGCTACGGGCACCCCGGCGACTCGATGTTGACGGGGATCAAGACCGGCAACGATTACCGCTGCCTTTACCGGGCCGATACCGTCCGTTTACAGAACGTTACGCAATGACATCCACGGTTGGCACTGCGTTATCGCTGGATACCCAGACTCGCCTCCATTCACAGGAGACGAGCATGCCCCCGAAGACCACGTTGAATCCGCCCCCCCGAACCCGCGTCGGCGAGCGCATCGACCGCATGCTGGCGCTGCTCGAACAACAGGTGCCGATGACCCGTCGTGTCGTGCATGCCGGCGACACGGTCTATCAGGCGAGCGATCCGCTGACCTGCCTGTATATCATCCATTCCGGCCTCTTCAAGACCGTCAACCTGTCCCCGGACGGACGCGAACAGGTGGCCGGCCTGCACTTCAAGGGTGACTGGCTGGGATTCGACGGCATCGCCGAGAACCAGTTCGCCTGCGACGCGATCGCGATGGACACCGGCGAAGTGTGGGCGGTCCGATACGACGCCCTGCTCGCCGCCTGCACCACGATACCGCAGCTTCTGGCCGGTTTTCACATGGCGATGAGCCGGCAGATCGGACGCGATCGCGACACGATGCTGGCGCTGTGCACACTGCCGGCCGATGCGCGGGTCGCCGACTTCCTGCGCTACTGGGCGGACTCGATGGAGCAACGTGGCCTGCGCACCGACCAGATCACTTTGCGGATGACGCGCGCGGAGATCGGCAACTACCTGGGCATGAAACTCGAGACCGTGAGCCGCGCGCTGTCGCGACTCG
Source organism: Betaproteobacteria bacterium (assembly GCA_031393885.1). Classification (GTDB taxonomy): domain Bacteria; phylum Pseudomonadota; class Gammaproteobacteria; order Burkholderiales. The sequence continues at coordinate 1,480 of JANMWG010000013.1, forward strand.
AGCGCGACCAGGTGATCGGCTTCACCGAGAAGGGCCGGCGCGACGTGCATATCCCGAACGTGCGTGCGCTGAGCGATTTCGTGCAGCGCAGCCTCGCGCACGCGGCATGAGCACCCGGCATCGGCACCGGGCACCGGGTCAGCGATCCGGCGCGCCGATGCTCCTGGCAACGGCGCGCGCCAGTTCGGCACGATCGAAGGGCTTGAGCAGCACCTCATGGCCGAGCGTGTCCTTGCCTTCGATGGTCTCGGCCGAATAGCCCGACATGAGCAATACCGCCGTGGCGGGAAACCGCGCCAGGAGTTTCCGCGCGAGCTCGGTGCCACGCATGCCCGGACCGAGCACGACATCCGTGACGAGCAGATCGTGGCCGGCCGTCGTTGCCAGACTGCCAAGCGCCAGTTCGCCGCTGCCGAACTCATCGACGACGCAACCCAGCCATTCGAGATGGCGTCGAACCACGCTGCGCACTTCGGGCTCGTCTTCGACCAGCAGCACCTTGAGTCCGGCCGGTACCAGGCCGGCGTCATCTCTGTCACGGGCATGGGCCGGGCCGTCGCCGTTGGGGCAGCGCAGGATGATCGTGACCGTGGTGCCGGCGCCAGGCGCACTGCGCAACCGGATCGCCCCCTTCGATTGCCGGACGAAACCGTACACCGTGCTCAGGCCGAGGCCGGTGCCGCGACCGCTCTCCTTGGTGGTGAAGAACGGCTCGAAGGCGCGTTCGCGCACGTCGTTCGACATGCCATCACCGGTGTCGGTGATCTCGATCGACACGTAACCGTCCGGCGCGACCGCGCCGGCGCCAAGCTCGGCCTCGACATCCGATGGCAATTCGGTGCAGGGCCGGCATGCAAAAGAAATCGCCCCCCCGTCGGACATGGCATCACGTGAATTGATCGCGATGTTGAGCAGCGCCGACTCGAGCTGTCCGGCATCGGCCAGGCAGGGCGGGCACGATGCCGGTGCGTCGACATCGATGTGGATGCGCTGGTCGAGCGTACGGCGCAGCATGTCGGCCAGCGAATGCAACAGGGCGCCGACATCGACGCGGCTCGGACTGAGCACCTGGCGACGCGAGAATGCCAACAACTTGCCCGTGAGTTCCGCGCCGCGCCGGCTGGCGCGGGTCGCCGTGGCCAGCATCTGCTGCGCGGCGGCGTCGGCAGCGAACGCAGGATGGTCTTCGAGCACCTGCAGGTTGCCCTGGATGACCGTCAGCAGATTGTTGAAATCGTGCGCGATGCCACCGGTCAGCTGGCCCACGGCTTCGAGACGCTGGGCGTGGCTCAGCTGCGCTTCGGCCTGCGTCCGCTGCAAGCTGGTGGCCAGGAGCGCCGACAGCGCCTCCATGAATCGCACCTCGGCGTCGGCGAAGTCGCGCGGGTGGGTTGACCACGCGGCGAGCACGCCGATGATCGAGCCCTTGTCGTTCAGCGGCACGCCCAGGGCGCTGCGCGCACCGAGCAGCAGCTGGTCCGGACGGTCGAAGCGGCTTTCCCGCGTGAGATCGGGCGCGATCAGCGGCGTCGACCGCGCCACCACCCAGCCGATCAGAGTGTCGGGCCGGTTCGCGTAGCGCGGGGTGGAGATATCGTCGGGGCCGGGGCCGAAGGCGCTGGCGACGCGCAACCACTGCCGATCGGGTTCGAGCAGGAACACGGCCGCCGATTCGACCCCGAGCGCCTCTGCCACGACCGACGGAACACGCCCCAGCAGATCGTGCGGATTGCGGGTGTCGACCGCGAGGTGCCCCACCTGCGCGACGAAGTCGTTGTAGCGCGCGCGCTGCAGCGCCTGACGAACTCGCGGATAGTCGGCGATCCCGCGCACCGCTGCCACGACATACGGCAACCCGAGATCCCGCAGAGGGCTGAGCGCGATCTCCACCATCACTTCAGTGCCGTCGCGACGGCGGGCGACAAGTTCAGTGTGCGTTCCCATGGCGCGGGCCCGAGGTTCGCGGGCGTAGACGCCACGATAGTCGGCGTGGCGCGATCGCACGCCCTCGGGGACCAGCGCTTCGACCGCCAAGCCGGTCAGCTCGGCCGTCGTGTAACCGAGCAGGCTCGCCGCCGCCGGGTTGGCGAGCGCAATGACGCCATGGCTATCGACCAGCAGGAGGGCGTCCGGATACGCCGCGAAGAGCGAGCGATAGACAGCACCTTCTTCGAACCCGATCGGCAGTTCCTCATCGTCGTTCACGCGGGTGTAACGCACGGGACGAACAGATAGCCGGCGCCACGCACCGACTTGATGATCTGCGGATCCTCGGGGCCGGCTTCGAGCTTGCGGCGCAGACGGGCCACCTGAACGTCGATGGTGCGATCGAACGGCCCGGCTTCGCGTCCGCGCGTACGCTCGAGCAGGAAGTCGCGCGACAGGACGCGACCGGGATTGCGGGCAAACACGCACAGCAGATCGAATTCGCCGCCGGTCAGCACGACCGGCTGTCCGGTGGCATCGAACAGGCTGCGCGTGGCGACGTCGATCACCCACGCGGCAAAGCAGAGTCGCTCGCGTTCGATCGGCGCCGCGGCGACGGGCTTCGATACGCCTGCCGTGCGCCGCAGCACCGCCTTGACGCGGGCCAGCAGTTCGCGCAGATCAAATGGCTTGGTCACGTAATCGTCGGCGCCGACCTCCAGACCGACCACCTTGTCGACCGCGTCGCCACGGCCGGTGACGATGACCAGTCCGCAGGTCCAATGTTCGCGCAACTGGCGGGCAATGACGAAACCATCCTCGCCGGGCAAACCAAGATCGAGCAGAACGAGATCGGGCGGGTCGGCCGACATCAGTGCCATCAACGCACGGCCCGAGTGCAGTTCGCTGGCTCGAAAGCCCCGGCCACCGAGGTAGCCTGCCAGCAGCCGGGTGATGTCAGCCTCGTCGTCGACGACGGCAATATGGGGCGGGTTCACCCCCCGATTCTGCTACAACCTCGAGCCGCCCGGACTTGCCCCGTCGTCCGGGGTCGCGCCGAGCCCTCAATGCGACATCAGCACGGGCAGTCTCATGCCCTGGAGAACCGCGCGCGAAGCGCCGCCCAGAACCAGTTCGCGGGCCCTGCTGTGGCCATAGCACCCCATCACCAGGAGGTCGGCGCCGATATCGCCGGCCAGCGCGAGCAATCGGGCGCCCGCCTCCGCCGGCTTTGCCGTGGTCGTGTGGAACTCGGCGTCGATATCGTGCCGGCGCAGATAGAGTTCGATGGCGCCCGCAGGTTCGCCCTCGGCCGTGACCAGATGCACCGCATCTGCCGTTGGCAACAGTGGCAGTGCCGCAGTCAGTGCGCGCGCGGCCTCCGGAGACGGTTTCCAGGCGATCAGCACACGGCGGCCGATCGACCCGGTTTCCCCGATGTGCGGGATCACCAGTGCCGGTTTGCCGCTGCCGATCAGCACCGATTCGACGAAGTCGCCGGGCACACTATCGGCGGTCGGGTCATTCTGACCCAGCACCAGCAGGTCGGCGTAAAGCGCCGCGCCGACGAAAGCCGGTACCGGAGGCGAATCCAGCGCCTCGGCCCAGCACATGTCCTTACCCGCATGCTCGAAGAGGGCCCGCGCCCGCGCCCGCTGGACGCTGTCCTGCTCTTGCATCATCAGGGCTGGCGCAAACCCGTCGGAGAACGAATACGGCATCGGGATCAGGCACGGATAGGTCGCGAACATCGCCGTGACAACGGCGTCGTGTGTCACGGCCAGTTCACGCGCGACGCGCAGCCGCACGGCGCTTCGCGCGCTGGCATCGATGTGCAGCAGGACAGACCTGATGGAACCCATGCGCAACCTCCGGAGTCATGTGGTGTCTGCAAACTACCGCAGTGGGTACCGGACGGCTTGATGCACATCAACCCACCGCCACAAAGGCCAGCGATCAGACCGTCGAACAGAAGTCCGCGACGCGTTGCCACAGGCCGTGCCCGAGTGCCCAGCCCGACGTGACCGCCAGCGCAAGACCGGCCACGCGTACCGCCCACGCACTCGCCCTGGCGCCGGACATGTGGGTACTCCAGAGCGCGGGATACACCCCCAGCCCCACGGACGAGGTGATGGCGAACGCGGCCATGACGGCAGCGCCGTGCACGGCTGTGCTGGCCAGGGCCGCGATCAGCAGCGCGGATTGCAGCAGTCCGCACGGGCAGTGCGAGCCACATCGCGCCCGCGACGCCCGCCCGCGCCGGCGCGTGCATGCGCTGCCATCCGCCCGGCAACGCCGCCGGTACCGGCACTGGTACTCGCGTGGCGCCGTTCCACCATGCCGGCTGGCGCCCGGTGCATAGCAACCACAGGCCGAGCGCCAGCGCGGCGGCGTGCACCACCGTCCACAGCGGTCTGAGCACAGGTGCGAACTTGCCGATCGCGCCGAAGGCAAGCACACCGGCCGCCACCGCGGCACCACCAGCGGCGTAGCCCAGGAGGCGGCCGGTCATGAACCCGGCCAGCGCCGAACGCGGCGTTCCGGCACCGCATCCGCGGGTGACCGCGGTGCACGGCGCGCTGCACATCGCCGTGCAATGCGGTGCCCCGACCAGACCGAGCAGGCCTGCGCTGAGGATCAGGGCGAGATCCATGGTGTTTCGAGTCTGCCGGTCAGAACGGCGGATCGTGGTTCACGTCCGGCGCCGTACGCATCAGCATCGCCGTGACGGCGGCGGCAACCGATACCACCGCCCGGAACATCATGAACGCGATCGTGTACACCGCCTGGCGCGGCCACTGGATCGAAGCCTCGCGGAACCAGTGCAGCTCACCCGGATCGACCACAGCAAACACGAGCATCTCCAGCACCCCGGCCATCAGGAATGCCGGCCACAGAACCTGCAAGGCGAGCCGGGTCACGGGATCACGGCGGCGAGACGCCGCGATTGCGTGCGCTAAGCGCCGGTTGCATGGCCCGCACGTTCCCGGCATCCGCCGCCTCGGCCAGAACCGGATCCGCGCCGCGCCAGGCGATCACCGCGGTGATCGCACACGCACACACCACGCTCAACGGCCCACCGACCACGAGCCACATCATCGGCTCGCGCCACCACACGCCAGCACGTGCCTTCTCGGTCATCGATCGCTCCTCGTTCAACGCGGGATCACAAAGGTGGACTGAAGTCCTGCGGATGCAGCACCAGACAGATAGAGCGGCATCGCGAGCATCATCGCCTGCATGGGGCTGAAGCTCGCGACGAACAGGCGCCAGAATGCGCTTCGATGCTCGTCGCGACGCTGCGTCCGTGCCACAACCGCGGCATCGGGCACTGCGCCATAGCCGGCCCGACGCACAGCGTCGAGCAAGGCCGCGGGCTGGGTCCGCGCGGGGTCGAAGCGTACCGAGGCACGCTGCGTGCCGGCGTTCACGCTGGCTTGCAACACGCCGTCTTGCGCCATCAGCGCTGCCTCGATGATCCCCCGGCGCACGCGGCGCAGTAGATGCCGCTCAGGCGCAAAGCCGACTCGGCAGGGAGCGCCGCGCTGCCGATCGCAGGCCCGGACGCGGGCATCGTCGCGTGCGAGCCCATGCTGCGGACTCGATGGCACGTCTCGATCATGGGTATCGGGTCACGCTGCTCGGACCGGCCCCCGGGCGATTCCATCTGCCGGCATTACCTCTCGACGCGGTGCAACCCACAGCCGGAATACGAACCAGGCGATCAGCAGGGAGCCGATAGCGAACACGGTGTCGCCAGGGACACGCATCCACACCAGCAGATGAATGATCGGCTTGCCCATGAACTCGGCCGAGCGCG